>JBDNFQ010000385.1:0-10637 GCA_041689715.1 Bacteroidia bacterium | reverse complement strand
CAGTAGCAGGTCTGGTAGTGGGTATCTTTGCTTACATATCCTATAACTTACTTAGCAGTATGATAAACAAGGTAGTTTACAAAATGGAAGCTACCTCGGTAGAATTCTTAGATATATTACACGAACCAGCATAACTATGAGCTTAAGACCAAAAAGTAGAATTAATTCTGAATTCAGTGCGTCTAGTATGACTGACATTGTGTTTTTGTTATTAATCTTTTTTATAATCATAAGTTCTGTAGTAAAAGACCCCGCTCTAAAACTGATACTACCCAAAGGTGTAAACGATGTAAATACCTTACCTGAAACTATAGTAGTTTCAGTAGACAAAGACTTAAATTATAGCATTGGAGACCAGAAAACAACTTTTGAACGATTGCCTTTTGACCTGCAACAGGTATTACAAGATAAATTAAATTCAACCGTAAGCATACGAGGCGATAAAGATGTTCGTTATGAAGACGTGATGAATGTGGTAATGATTGCAGATAAGGCAGGTGCCAAGGTGGTACTAGCACTAGATGCAGTAAAAAAATAAAGGACAAAACGTATGATAAATTTAAATCGTGTAGAAGACAAGCAAGCAACTGTAGGTACAGTTACCTTCTTTGCGTTATTACTTTTATTACTCGTCATAATGGGATTGATGCATGGCTGCACAGATCTAATGGCAGATGAGGATGCCGGCGGCGGAGTAGCTGTAAGTTTAGGAAATCCTGATGATGGAGGTCCAGACAACAGTTCTGCCGAGCAAATAGAAGACTACACTCCTCCTGTAGAAGAGGAATACATACCAGAAAGCCAAGTAACTAGTGATATCGCAGAAGCTCCTCCCGTTAAAAAAACGGAACCTACCCCACCCAAACCCAAGAAGCCTGCTACAAAACCCGTAGAGGAAATAAAGCCAGAACCTAAAAAGCCAGACCCAAGGAGTCAATTTCCGGGAAGTAAAAATGGAGGAACTGACAAAACGGGCAAAGGAACAGGTGGAGACGGAAGAGGAGGATATAAAGGAAACCCAAATGGCACACCAGACGGTAATCCGGACGGGAATGGCGGTACTGGAGATAGAGGTAATGGGCCTTCAGATGGAGATGGTATAGGCAGTGGTATCAAAGGAAATATCAGCGGATTTAAAGTGGCCAAGATAAAGCAACCCGACGGTGGATTGCAAGAACAAGGTGTAATTCGCCTAAAAGTATGCGTAGATGCTTCTGGCGATGTGATACCATCCAGCATTAAATACTCTCCAGATAGAGATCCAAATACAAGCACCGATTTACAACTAAGACAAAAAGCTATTGACGCAATGAAGCAATTTAAGTTTACTAATAATAGCAATTCTAGTGGTGGCTGTGGGTACTTTAGCTTCACATTCAAACTACAATAAAATAATTTGACCTACGAGCAAACGCTTGATTATCTGTACGCTAAGCTACCGATGTACCAAAGAGTTGGGGCTATAGCTTTCAAAAAAGATTTAGGCAATATTATCAAGCTTTGCGAAGCATTGGGTAATCCGCAACGTAATCTAAAGATGATTCACGTAGCGGGCACTAACGGCAAAGGCTCTACTTCTCATATACTTTCAGCAGTCTATCAAGCCAATGGATATAAGGTAGGCTTATACACCTCTCCTCATCTTGTAGATTTCAGAGAAAGGATAAAGGTAAACGGAGAATTGTGTACACAACAATTTGTAATTAATTTTACGGAATCTATAGCTGAACATATAGAGCAAATACAACCCTCTTTTTTCGAAATTACAGTCGCTATGGCTTTCTCTTACTTTGCTCAGCAAGAAGTAGATATAGCCATTATAGAAACTGGATTAGGAGGCAGGCTAGACAGCACTAATATTATTACACCCTTAGCAAGTATTATTACTTCTATAGGATATGATCATAAAGATATGCTCGGCGATACTCTTGAGCTTATAGCCGCAGAAAAAGCGGGAATCATCAAAGAATATGTGCCCGTGATAGTGGGCCATATAGAAGCATCTCCACTAGCAATAATACAAACCAAAGCAACAGAGGTGCAAGCACCTCTATATCATTATAAAAAGACAGATGCGTACTGTGATTTACAAGGTAAGCATCAAAGATGGAACATAGGGTGTGCGATACAATGTGAAGCACTTTTACAAGATTCCTTTCCTACTAGCACAGAAAAAACGCTAGAAGGACTTGCCTCTGTGTGTTCGCTAACTCAATTTGAAGGAAGGTGGCAAATAGTAAACCAGAACCCATTAGTGATCTGCGATGTAGCACATAATGAGGAGGGGCTGCACCTCATCGCTGAACAACTTATCGCACTACAAAAAGGCTTGCATTTAATTCTTGGTTTTGTACAAGACAAAGACTTGGAGGCCATTATTCCTCTTTTACCCAAAGCACTGAGTATATCTCTAGTAAAACCAAATGTGATCCGAGGGATGGAAACGGATCTTGCTGCCCAAAAATTTAATGCTGCAGGTGTAGAAGTCTCTTCATATACCACAATACAAGAAGCAATACATCGTGTTTATGAAAGCATAAAAGCAAATGAAACCTCTGATGATTCTGTTATATTTATAGGAGGAAGTAACTTTGTGGTAGCAGATTTTCTGCTAGTACAAAAAACAGCAAGCACACCTTGGAAATAATAGAAATATATACCGATGGCAGCTCACTAGGCAATCCTGGCCCTGGTGGCTATGGTATAGTGATGAAGTACAAAGGCAAGGGCAAAAAAATAAGCCAAGGATACCAACTTACTACGAATAATAGAATGGAGCTATTGGCGGTAGTAGAGGCTTTACGCTCTTTAAATGATACTGCACGTGACAAAGAAATACACATCTATTCAGATTCTAAATATGTGATAGATGCTGTAGAAAAGAAATGGGTTTTTGGATGGGTAAAAAAAGGTTTTTTGAACAAAAAAAACGAAGATCTGTGGAAACGATTTTTGAATGAATACACAAAGTATAAAGTTCATTTTCACTGGGTAAAAGGCCATAGTGGACATACCGAAAACGAAATATGTGACCAGCTGGCTAGGCAAGCGGCAGAGGGTGGAAATTTAAAAATAGACCACGGTTATATAAAAAGCAATAATCCTGGAGCAACTTTATTGTAGCTATACCCTACTTCGCTAGTTTTCTTCGTTTTATTTCTTGTTGTATTAGATTGAGCTCTCTACTTGCCTGTCCCTTTACGCTACTATTTTCTTGTGCTCTTCTACTCAGGTAGTGAAGCACTTCTTTTATAGGACCGTACGGAAGATATTTAGCTACATTGTACCCAGCTGCAGCTAGGTTATAACTGATGTGGTCACTCATTCCATAGAGCTGTGCAAACCAAAAACGATCATCATTTTCATCTATATTTCCTTCATCTATAAGTTGTGCTAATAGCAGCGAACTCTTTTCATTATGTGTACCCGCACAAAAGCTTACTACATCTCTACACTCAAAACAAAGACGAATAGCCTCATCATAGTCGTCATCTGTTTCTTGCTTACTATTCTGAATAGGATTATCGTAGCCTAAGGCCAACGCCCTCGCCGCTTCTTTTTCCATATAAGCACCCCGCACTAACTTGAAACCGATCTTATACTCTCCTATTCTAGCTTCCTCTATACGAAACTTCATTTCGGGGATACGCTCTTTTCTGTACAGTTGTATAGTATTGTACACTATAGCCTTCTCTTTATTATAGCGTGCCATATTTTGGTAGGCTATCTCGTCTATAGCATCTTGAATCCACGTTTCTTCTGCATCTACAAAAAGTTTAGTGTTATTCTCATAAGCAAGCTTACACAGTGCTTCGAATCGAGAACGGAAATGCTGAAAATCTAAGTCATCTCTATACGTCGTATTTTGATCTTCACGCATGGCATTGGTTACATTCATTAGCATCTTAAAATTACCAATACCGGAACATTTAAAAACAGCAAAAGGATACTCAGGCTTATCAGTAGCCTCAATAATCACTTTCTGTAACTCACCAAAAGCTTTTGCAAAATCTTCTCCAGTACCTTCACCCTCTACACTATAGTCTAGTATAGCACCTATTCTATTTTCATATAGCTGCTTGGCAGAAGGATAACTTTCTGCAATAGTCTCTCCTCCGCAGAATTGTGAAAATAGTGTCTTCTTTATTAAACCCTTGATAGGTAATCCTAAACTCAATGCAGCATTGGCAATCTTAGCCCCTTTATTCACAATAAAAGGAAACCCAAATGCCTGAAATAGACGATACGCTTTATGTAAATCTAGATTAGACTTATGAGCAAATGCTATCTCTGTGTTTTCGAAAGAAAGTTTCATTAATAGGTAACAAATTTATACCTAAAAACGAAGAAGAAAGAATAAAATTAAACTTGAAATTTAACCCAATTATACAGATTTACCATGCCTTTTTGCAATGGGTAATCGGGTTGCCAATTCAGAAGATTGGCTATGAGCCTATTATCGGAGCATCGTCCGTTTACACCTATAGGTCCATCTATATTTGTAATATATAGATTTTTACCAGAAATAGCAATCACCATTCTGGTTAAGTCATTGATAGATATCATCTCTGCAGAGCCTATATTGATTGGGCCATGTACTTCAGATTGCATTAATCTAGCAATACCTTCTAGGCATTCTTCAATGTATAGAAATGATCTTGTTTGATTACCGGTGCCCCACACTTCTATAGAATCTCCGTCTGCTGCTTCTGCTACCTTTCTGCAGATAGCTGCGGGAGCTTTTTCTTTGCCACCTGAGAATACCCCATCTGGACCAAATATATTGTGAAACCTCGCTATACGAACATTTAATCCATAGTTTCGAGCATAACTAAGGTAGAGTCTCTCACTAAATAGCTTCTCCCATCCATACTCACTATCAGGATTGGCTGGAAATGCACTATCCTCAGCACAATTTGGATTGGCTGCATCTAGCTGATTTTCTTCTGGATATATGCAAGCGGATGAAGAATAAAAAACTTGGGTTGTACTATTCTTCAGAGCCTCCGCTACATTCATATTTATCTGAGCCGAGTTATACATGATATCTGCATCATGTTCTCCTGTAAAAATATAGCCTGCACCACCCATATCTGCAGCTAGCTGATACACTTCGTCATACGTATCCTTAAAAAACTCACTTACAAATAACTGGTCACGAAGATCTTTTTGCAAAAACGTATCTGCTAAACTTACCTTGTATTCTGGCAGCTTCAGATCTACTGCAACTACATGGTGTCCTTCAGACTTTAGTTTTGTAACTAAATGATTACCAATAAAACCGCCTGCTCCTAGTACTGCTATTTTCATCTACAACTCATTTAGAATTTTAACTAATTTTTTCACTTGCTTTTTGCTATCAAAATGTGCTACCGCATATTCATAACCCCGCTGAGAAACCTCCCGTGCTAAAGTATCATTTTCATATCGAAAAACAATGGCATCGGCCAATGCCTGAGCATCATCTACCTTATATTTTATCGCTTCTTGTAAATGAGTAAAATCTTCAGAATACCCAGGACCATCGCTCATGAGCACGGGTCTATTACAAGCAAAATATTCTCCTAATTTTATAGGATAGCCTGTTTCGGCAAATTGGGAAGAGTTGCGGTTCATTATGAAGGTATCGCATTCTAACAATAATTTAGGGATATCCATATAATCCACACTTCCTGTTCGTTCTACGATCTCTTCTAAAGAATACTCAATAATTAGACTCTCCGTTTTCAACGGGAATGGATCCCTACCAATTAGCCTTAGTCGTATGTCAGGATAGATACTTCTAGCGATAGAAACGGCTTCCAACATTAATTGGATACCATCCTTATCCGCAAATGAGCCAACATACCCTAACACATGTTTTTCATTATTTATCTCTAGTTTGAATCTATCTAAATCAACCAGAATTGAAAATTTTTCAACTCCTGTCTTTTTAAAATTGTGGAAGTGAGAATAAAGAAAACTTGAAATAGTCAATAATAAATCAGGAAGCCTTCCAACTATAAATTCTTCTGATTTATGCCACCAGCTAAAACGATAAGCAGAATGCAAATCGGTTTGGTCCACTACAATCTTATGGCCAAGAGTTTTGGATAACACCAGCCCTGACAGCGTTCCTAACCATTGAGGAGTATAAAAATATAGCACATCAAATGATCTACTGTTTCTTATTAAGTAGACTAAGAAACCTAATTGACAAGCTATGATTTGTGCCATTCTAATAGGAAAATACTTGGGAAATGAAGTCCAATTTAGGATATGAACAACTGTTGCATTTTTCCAACTACTTGGTTGTCTTGCATCCGCATTCTTTACAAACCTGGTTGGCATTAAGGATACATAAGTAACCTCCCAACTCAAAGATTGTAAGTTTTCACCAATAGCTTTAATTCTGGCATTATTTTTCTCCCCATTCGGAAAATCATTCGGAATAATAAGGACTATTTTTTTCACTTTATTATCTCCCCCCCCTTTTTTAAGCAAACGACTTGCACAATTCAACAATATGATTTTCTATTGAAAACTTGGAGACACAATCAATGCTCAATTTCTTTTGTCTTTCTAATAAGTCTCTGTCTTCAAGCAAATTTACAAAATAGTCTTTTAGTTTTTCTGTGTCATTTCTGTCAAAAACAGGAATATCAAAACCAGCAACAACTGCCTTATTACTTGAAATATCTGAGAGTACTACTGCTTTGCCATACGCCATAGTTTCGAGTAGTGCCATTGCCATTCCTTCTCCACTACTTAAAAGCACATTTACATCGGCATCCTGTATAAGCTGACTTTTTTTATCATTTTCAACAAAGCCATAAAAAGTAATACTCTTTATATTATTTCTTTTTATTTGATCTAGGCATTTGTCTTTAAAATCTTCACTATAAAAACCTCCACAAACATCCAAAATAATGTTGTAGGGCTTTAATTCATTCATAAGATTTATAAGCAAATCAAAACCTTTTCGTTCATCAATCATAGCCAAGTATAACACTCTTAATTGATTCACATTCTTAGTTACTTCATACTTTAAGTAGTCCTTGTGCACCCAATAAAAATTAGGTAACACTGCTACTCTTAAATTTCCTACTAGAGCAATCAGGTCATCCCTTACCTCTACATTCTGCACTAAGACTTGATCTACTTGCTTATCCAAAATACTCAGACAAATATCCTTTAAAACTTTATTAGCAGGCAGAATTATCTCCAATTCAGCAAATTGGATATTGAGTACAACTTTTTTATGCTTCCATCTCTTCTTTATTAAAAAAATGAGCACTAAATCTTTTAAAAATCCCAATGCAGTAGAGGTAATACAATACACTACATCTGACGGAGCATTTTTCTCTGATTTAGAAATTTCTTTAAGTACTCTAAAAGCATTTAAAATATTCTCCAGTCTAAATCTTCCAATATTTTTTATGTTTCTTGACTTTAACTGACAGCTACTCACTGAACGTAGCCTATATCCACCTTGACGAAATAAATCGGGAGAAGCTAGTAAAGCATTTGCTATTGTATAGATTCCTCCTTTAAACCTTACGTTTTCATAACTTGCGATATACAGCACTTGTTTAATACTCATTTAATTCAGCGTACTAAAAACCTCCTCCAACCAATTATCGAGTTTTAAATATCGCAATTCGCGAGCAATAGATTCTGGAGGTGTTTCTAAGAATTCAGATGGAATGATGCACGTCTTCCGATCGATAATACAAATGGTATTGGAATTATAAAACGGATGGTTCTTAATCTGCGAATTAGTTGTAATAAGCTTACAGCCCGCAGCCAAAGCTTCTATAGTTCTTAAGGTTAACCCTGTTTGGCCAGGATGATGCACATCTATAACCACTTTTGATTGCAAAAAAACTTCCCGCATTTGTTCCCGACTTAATGATTTTGTCGAAACATATTTTAGCTGATTCATAGTAAACTTCAAACCATAACGCATTAAATATAAACTTACCCACCAGGCATGAGAGAAATAGAAGATATACTTAGATTCCTTAGGAAATTGTTGCACTATTTTGGATACTATCCATTGTCTATCGCTATGCAGTGTTCCTAAAAAAGAAATAGCGTATTTTCTATCCTTCCAACCCATTTTATTTTCTTCAAAATAGGGGTCATAAAAAAGTGGTAAATATGTAAATCCGTGATGTTTGGCGTCTTTTGGATCAAAACTAAACGACTTATCAAACCAACCTATTTTTTCAATCGCTTTTGGATTATTCCCCACACTATCAGCCGTATAAAAGATAAGTTTAGCATTTGGATTTCTATTTCTTATTTCTTGTACAAACCACTCAGGAACCAACTCCCCTCTTACAAAAAACCAAGCGTCAGTATTGTAGGTTTCCGTTGCTGCCAAAATTGCCTCATAATGTGCCTTAATCCTCTTTTTTATCCACTGAGGAAACGCTCGTAATACAACCTTACCTACGATAGAATTATCAGGCCTTTCATCAAAAAACCTTACTTCTGCCCCTAATTCTACAAGTCCAGAAACAATAAATCCTTCAATATTGAAGGATTTCATACAAATAAAAACTATTTTTTTACCGTTTAATATCATTAATAAAACTATTCTTTATTTATTCTCAATACCCCTTTATTCAAGTTCTCATTGAAAATAAGATCTGAGCTTTCATCTCTTACATCCTGTGACTGCACCCATTCTATAAACAAGTGCAATCCTCTTTCAAACGAATACTTAGGAACAAATCCTAGTTCTTTTGAAATAGCACCCATATCTGCCAAACTATGTCTGATATCTCCATATCGATAATGACCAGTGATGTTACAAATAACTTCCTTATCTAGACACTTACTAATAGACAATGCCGCATCCCATATCGTTGTTCCTACTCCAGTTCCCACATTAAAGGTCTCATTAGATGACTTCTCATTTTCGATAGCCAATACAGTCGCATCTACTGCGTCATCTATATATATAAAGTCTCTAATGCCCTTACCATCCTCGAAAATATCTAACGGCTTGTTTAAAATCGCCCTACTAGCAAATACATTAAGGACTCCAGTATATGAATTGAGGAGAGATTGTCCTGGTCCAAAAAAAGGAACTAGTTCAGAATTAGAACTTTTGTGATTAAGAGATTCAGGGGAAGTGTATTTTAAAGAAAGTTTTCTAATTATTGGAAGAATAATAAATGTCTATTAGGCCAAAAATGACATTAATAAATATATCGCTACTTCTAATCCCATTAATATTCAATACAAAATTAATTAATTCAAACTAACATCGGAATCAGACCCAGAAAAGTTAATGTAAGTATAAGAGATTATTCGCTGCATAATTACTTATTTTCATAGCTCTAGCATAAGAATAATTAAATACTCCTTAATTCAACTCTTTTTTTTCAAAAACTTGCAACCTAAGAAAATTAAGGGATTTCCAATATAGTCATTAATTTATGGTTAAGATATAATTTTTCTTTACCCACTTTTTCAGAAATCAAAAAACCAGATTTTTCTAATTCCATTAAATAATTACCCACGGTTTTTGGTGTCCCTAATTTAGCATCAATTAAAAACTGTCGTTTCGTGTAAGGCAATCTAAATAGTATTTCAACCAATTCTTTAGTATATACTTTAGGTAATGTTTCCTTAATCTCTGTTGCCATTTGATCCATTAATGTAGTAACATTTTTCAAGCGTTCCAATCCTTTATTAGCTGTATATTCGACCATTTCTAGCATATAAAGTATCCACCCTTCCCAATCATTATTTTCAGTTACCTTTCTCAGTTTCGTATAATAATCCGTCTTATTTTTAATGATATATTCACTTAAATAAATAGCAGGGGTATCCAACAGTTTTTCGAGTTTTAGATATAATAATAACAATATGCGTCCTGTTCTTCCATTACCATCACTAAAAGGGTGAATCGCTTCAAATTGATAATGCATTAACGCCATTTTAATTAATGGGTCAATAGGATCTTCACCATTTATAAAAGTTTCAAGATCATCCAACTTTTCTCTTATAATAGCTTCCCCTGAAGGTGGTGTGTAAATGGTTTCACCATTCGTGTTTTTTAAGACAGTTCCCGGCGTAGTTCTAATACCAGCAGTATTTTTTTTAATGCACTGTACAATTTCAACACATAAGTTTGTACTTATAAAAGGTCGAGTTTCTATTTGTTGTAAACCATTCCAAAGTGCTTCTTTGTAGCTTATGACTTCTTTCGTAGCTGGATTATCAAACTTTTTGTCTGCTACTAAAGATCTATATAAATCATCATTTGTTGTGATGATATTCTCTATTTCTGAACTTGCTTTAGCCTCTTGTAAATGAATAGTATCCAAAAACAACGTTGGATTTGGTAAATTGCTAAGCATACCATTAAGTTTTGCTAGTGCTCTACTAGCATCAATCGTCTTACGTAACACTTTAGTAGTTTCTAAATTTGTTCTAGGAGGTAATATTGGTAAACTATTGTAAGGTATATTTCTATTAAATTTTGTCATTTTAAACAAGGGTACATATTACTCATATAATCTTAACGAGGGTAAATATACTAAAAATTTACCTTTATTCTACTAATAGATGTACTTATTACGTTCAATAAACAGATAATAAAAAACAAATTTAAACATCCGTATACTAAAATCGAATTT
>JBDNFQ010000384.1:0-1291 GCA_041689715.1 Bacteroidia bacterium | reverse complement strand
CCTCGGGGTGTAGCGTAGCCCGGTATCGCGCCTGCTTTGGGAGCAGGAGGTCGTAGGTTCGAATCCTGCCACCCCGACCAATTATTAAACCAGCACTTGCAGTGCTGGTTTTTTTGTGCCCCAAAAGTGGTCTGAGAATAGTTTGCTTCACGGCTGTTCAGTCTTTCTTTTGTGCCCAAAAATCAAGCTTGTTTGAAGTTTTAATGGGCATAAAAAAAGGGAACAGCTGAAAGCTGTTAAGACTTTTGAATCGTGGAGGTCACCGGCACTAAAATAACGCAAGTAACTCGGCCAACCCGACTACTATAAACCTTAAAAAGTGCCCAAAATTAAGAAGACAACAAATGAGCTATGAAGTGAATTTAGTCCCAAGTGCAGAAGAATCAAGAGAGTTATACTTTAAACCTCTTTATGTGATGCAATAATGGATCTAAAAAGAAGTTCAATGATAGGGCTGAGACAAAAAAAAGGTCCAACCACAAATGTGATTAGACCTTCTGAATATTCTAATGTAACTAGGTTACGGTATTTTCTTTACGTTGATAGCATTCAGACCTTTCATCCCTTTTTCTAGCTCAAAAGATACTTTATCTCCCTCCGTTACATCGTCTATAAGCCCTTTGTAATGTACAAAGTAACTTTCGTTTGTTTCTACTTCCTTTATAAAACCAAAACCTTTATCCGTATTGAAAAAGTCAATCCTACCTTTACGCTCTGCATCCATGTCAAACTCTTCTTGCTTTGGTATGCTGATGTCTATGTCCTCTAAGTCAAATTCTATTTTTTTGTCTGGATCTGGCGGAGTATCAGAAATATTACCATGCTCATCTATATAGGCCATCATTTTATCCAGGCTACCTCCTAGAGAATTTGATTTACGCTCTTGACGCTTTTCATCCTTCTCTTTTTTCTTCTTCAGACGTTTTTTTTCTTTTTCTTTTTTAGAATAAGTTTCTTGTGATTTAGACATTAATTATACTTGTATATATATATTAGTGTGCGAAGATAAGTCATAATCTGTCATTTTTTACCGTGTTACCGCTTGTGTGACCAAAATACTAGGTAATTTTATCTAGTATTTTTATAAAGTTAGGAAATATCCGTAATTTTAATAAAATAAAAAGCCAAGGAACTAAACAGACACAAGCAAAGTTGCATTTCTACTTCGTGTATCTTGGTTAGTAATCTAGAGGGTACTAATCAAGATAATGGCTCATATAATAGGTCACATAACACTAGCATCCGAAAGTTAGAATAAACAAAAGCCTTTAGAATTCCATAAATTTGAGTT
>JBDNFQ010000383.1:0-2991 GCA_041689715.1 Bacteroidia bacterium | reverse complement strand
TGAGAAAAGTCCAATTCAAAAAACAAAGGGAGTTACTGTTTGATCAAGACTTATTTTCAGGCTAAATTGAACCTAGGCTACGTGTATAATGGGATGTAGAGGCTTTGTAGCTCTGGTTTGAAAACTTTCGGATGCTAGTGACTCATCATTAAAAAGTGAAACAATAGCACGTATTAGTCTACCAATGTTTGTCTTACCAGAGGCGTCTATTTTTTTAACACACTGATTTATTTTTCGACTATGAACCAGAGAATTTTGATCCCCTCTTTGAGCAACCACCAGTAGTTGTACATTATTTGTGTCTTGACAATTTGTACTAAAAGAATATTGATATTCTAAGAAAAATAATGAATCGCTGATTTCTAAGGGTGTGCCGTCTCTTTTTAGATGAGGTGTATTGTTGTATGTGCCATTTGCTACAGCAATATTACGACAGTCTAAGGGTAGGCCTATTTCATCTAAGCGATTATATAGCTGAGTGTGCAGAGCATCTGCCTCATTGTTATTGTCTCCTGCACGCTGCATATCTGTAGCTATCGACTCAAACCTATTGAGTAGTTGTTTAGTAGCAGGACGCTCTATTATATCCCGTGTTACTCCTCCTCCAGCGTCGTGTTGTCGTATAAGTGCTAGATATCCTAGAGGTAAATTTGCACCTTTTTGCGGTGCATCGTAGCTTACGAATAGGCCACATTTATGGTCTACATTGGCTAGTTCCATTTCTCTGAGTGCTAGTCGTGCCACTACGCCACCCATACTTATGCCTACTACAGTAGATTCATTATTTCCAGTTTTATTAGCATTGATTAGTTCTATAAGTGTACGAAGCAGACCTGCATTTTTCTGTATGTAGTCTGCCCCATCTCGGTAGTTGAGGATAATGATGTCGTAGCCATCATCGAGGAGCGATTGGGCTAAAATATTGGTTTCTGATCTGTTAAACTTATCGAAAATGAACTGCTCATCAACTTGATTCAGTGGATCCCATCCTTCAGCAATTATTATTGGTTTGTCCACTTGGCTCAGAGTTGTAGCACTATTGCTATATAGTGAGTAGTCTCCTATAGCATATCGCATAGTGTCATCCACTTCCCAGCCGTGAGTGGATAAAAGTGAGTCTTGCAGTTTTGGTATAATTTGTGCAAATGAAGAAAATGCCATTGTTAAGAAAACGAGTGTTAGAATATGGTTTTTCATGTTGTTATGATTTAAAATTTGGTGTAACGTATTTTGTTGATTCTGCCGTCAGTTATTGAAATAACAGAATCTAAATTGGAATTGTAGCATTTGAAACTAAAAGATCCATATAGATATCTCCCCAATTCATCAATACTGTCGATATCAAGATTTCCAGTATAACTATCAGTAGTTGTAAATTGACTTTCGCTACTAAACTTGCCTATAGTTGCGACCGAATAGTCATTTAAGTGATATTTGCCAATGCCAGAGAAATTTTGAATTCTTAATGCTATTTCAGAGCTTATTTCTGAGCAATAATCTTGTCCATATATCTCAAGTCTGTCAGGATACCAGCCTGAACTATAGGGTGTACCTTGTCCCAGTTTACTGCAATCTTCCCAGTACTCCCCATTGATATAGTAATTGATATAGCTACTATTGGCTCTGTTGATGCTGTCTTGATCGGGATTGGGAGGTATGGGCTCTCCGCAAGATGTGAGTGTAGCACTACCTGTGAGTAGTAAGCTAGATACTGCACAGATGGTAATAATGTAGGTGATTGTTTTTTTCATTTTGTTATTTGTTGTGGGATTTAGAGTGTGTGCAACACTCTCTAAATCTGGTTGTTTTCTTCTTTCTTACTTGCATATTACGTGGGTATATGTAACGCAGCTTTGGTTAGGGTATTGGCTTTGAGCAGCTGTGGGATATATACATTTGTTATGGGCTTTGTTTCTTTGTATTGTGTCAAAATAACGACAAAAGGGATTAAGTATAAAATTAATTAATTATAAACTCGTTACCTTTGCAATAACAATTGTAAGATTGTATCGACAAAAACACAACATTATGAATATAGATTTAATTAAAGCGAAGTCAATCGTAACCCATTCTTTTGATGAAGAATCAGGTAAGTATACTTTTTCATTGCTTGAAAAGGGAGGTCCTATCATAATATCGGACACATTTGAAGAAGGAAAAGTAAAAATGAATGAGGCTTTCAATTGTGCTCTGTCAGTAAGAAATTTGGAATACTTTGATGACATAAGCTTATCGCACAGAGTATCTTTTAAAAGGTCAAATGCTACAGATAACAGTAATATAGAATACAAAGAACTACAAGTAGCATAAATTTTGTTAGTTCCATATACAGCACTATACGCTTTAATATCCAGATATATTGCTCCGAAATCACTTATTGGTATTATAAAAGATTGTTATAGTTCTTTTGATGAATCAATTGAAACAGCTACGAAGATTGAGGATTATCATTATTTAAATAATATGGTGACCAAGAAGGATGAAAATGAAGCTAAATACGATTTTTTCTGGGACTATAAGAATAGCCTACCAACTGTAATAGAGAAGAAAGTAAATATGCCAATAGATGCATTGGTATCATTTTCATTTGACTATCAAAGTACCATTCCTAAAAAAGAGTTTACAGACTTAATACACGCTGTAGCGACAGATAGGCTATATATTGATAGCACTAAATATATAGAAAGGTTTAATGACTTGTATGATCAAAGAATAAATCTTTACAGACTAGAGCACGATAAAATAAAAAGAAATGAATCCTGCCCTTGCGGTAGTGGCAAGAAATATAAACTCTGTCACGGTAAGTAATTATTCTACATTGCCCATAACGGCAGTCTGTCTAAAAACCGACTGTTGGTCTGGTATTTTTTGTAAAAGTAGTACAAAGCAGAAAATCAAATAATTCCAGAGCGTTTCTAAGTAAAGTTATTTTTGGTGGATTCAGAGAGGCATAAATACGTTTTAAGCTTTCAGAGACTAGATTTATAGCTA
>JBDNFQ010000382.1:0-1033 GCA_041689715.1 Bacteroidia bacterium | reverse complement strand
TGGATACTTTAGCGAATTCTGTTACCGATTAAACAGATCTAGAAGCAAGAAAACAATCTTTCACAACTTAATTTCTAGAATGATTATTTCACCAAAATTATATCATAACAAAATGGTATGCACTTAAATAGCGACCTCTACCATGTTTTTTAAAACTGGTAGCTGGAGTGCACTACACGACTGGGAAAACGAACTAGCTCCGTATTATCAGGAAGCTTTAAAAATGCTAGGTGCTACCAAAACTCCTAAATTATTTGACGGAGACCTAGGGCTGAAAAAAGTCGCACAAAAATTGGGTATGGAAGACAAATTTGAAGCTACTAATGTTGCCGTATATTTTGGAGAAGAAAATGTAACCAAAGAGGATCCCTATTTTGATGGGATGGGCCCAGAAAGAACAGGCTGCAACTATTGCGGTGCATGTATGACAGGATGTAGAAATAATTCTAAAAACACTTTAGACAAAAACTATCTGCACCTAGCTCAAAAATATGGAGCGGAAATACTCGCAGAAAATGAAGTGTATGATGTACGCCCAATAAACGGTAAAGATGGAGCTAGCGGCTATGAAGTAGGCATAAAAACCAGCACGAAATTCTTTACCCAGAAGAGAAAAATTAAAAGTAAAAGTGTTATTTTTTCTGGCGGCGTACTAGGAAGTATAAAACTACTCTTGAAGTTAAGAGCTACCTCGTTGCCCAACATTTCTGATAGATTAGGACAAGATATAAGAACCAACAATGAAACTCTGGTAAGCGTATCGAGTCTAGACAAAGACAAAAATTACTCTAAAGGTGTGGCAATAGGAAGCATTTTAGATACGGATGAAAATAGTCATCTTGAAATATGCAGATATTCTGAGGGCTCTAATGCCTGGAAGCTAATACATCTACCGTATGTTACAGGCAAGACTATTTTTAGTAGATTAGGAAAGGTCCTGGTTTCTTTAATAAAATCACCCTTCGACTATTTCAAAATCTATTGTATGAATAGCTGGGCAAAGCAAACGGTAGTACTCCTCTTTATGCAAACT
>JBDNFQ010000381.1:0-5422 GCA_041689715.1 Bacteroidia bacterium | reverse complement strand
ATGATTTTGTGTTGGATGCAGATACACGTACTATGTACTCCGCCTGTGCAGGTGGTTTTGTGGTAAAATGGGATATAGATAATCCTGAAGAAGGTACTATGATACTGCAGAGCGGAGAAGCTTTTTACAGTATAGCCAAGGTAGAAAACACCTTAAAAGTAGGCAGTAGGAGTGGAGTGATTTACACTGTGGATCTCGCTACCAATGTATTGGTAGAAACCACTCAGCTACACCAAGGTGGCGTTTTTTTTATAGGGAATAAATATAGTGGGGGAGAAGACGGTGTCCTGCTCAGACCGAAAACTATAGCAGATAGCGTAGGCGGCCACTTTGGCAAAAACACTATGTTACTAGCACCTGATAGCCTGAGATGTGCCATAGAATCAGAAGATTCACTCTTTGTAGGAGCTTCAGATAATATCATTTATGAGTTAAATAAATCGACCTATGAGGTAAAACAAAAGTTGATGGGGCACACCAATTCGGTATTTGCTTTAGCACTGATAGATGCGAGTACACTAGTAAGTACAGGCAGAGATGGGATGATACGAGCATGGGATCTCACCATAGGCAAGGAGGTGTATAGTGTGCCAGCCCATGAGTATCAAGCAAAAAGCTTGAGTTATAATGGTGAAATCCTGCTCAGCAGTAGTATGGATAAAACTATAAAAGTATGGAATAGAGAGCTAGAGCTGCTCAAGGTGATAGATATAGAGCGGTACAATGGTCATACCAATTGTATTAATAAAGTACAATGGCTTGACGACGATACATTTGTTTCGTGTTCAGATGACCGCAGTATCTATCTTTGGAAAGTAGAAATAATGCCTTAAAATTGCCATAAGCAAAAACCGATGATACTTAGCGACAAACGAATCTTAGAAGAAATAGACAAAGGAACCATACTTATAGAGCCTTTTCGTAGAGACGACTTAGGTACTAATAGCTATGATGTACACTTGGGCAAGCACTTAGCTTGTTATTCCAGTAGAGTACTAGATGCTCGGGAGCATAATAAAGTACAGCATTTTGAGATTCCTATTGATGGTTTTGAATTGCAACCAGGCGTATTATATCTAGGCGTTACAGAAGAGTACACAGAGACCCACGCTCACATTCCATTCTTAGAAGGGAAAAGTAGTACAGGAAGACTGGGTATAGACATACACGCTACAGCGGGTAAAGGAGATGTTGGATTTTGTAATACGTGGACATTAGAAATTAGTGTGACACAACCTGTACGCATTTATAAAGGCATGCCAATAGGTCAGCTAATCTACTTCGTAGTAGAGGGAGAAATAGAGGTAATGTACAACAAGAAGAAAAACGCTAAATACAATAAAAGAAGCATCAAGCCTGTAGAGAGCATGATGTGGAAGAATAAGTTTTAGGGGGTTGCTTTGAATCGCATCCTTTCGAGATGCTCAATTGACTAAATAGTTTATTCTTTTTTAAAACGAATATCCCAAAGTAGTGCCAAACCAAATTTCTTCTGTTTCTCCTACTACCTTACTGTTTAGGTGAGTTCTTACAGAAAAGGTTATTCCTTTTTTAGAGAAATCCTGTATTCTGTATCCTAAAGTAAAAAATGGATTGATTTCATTTCTGGTTGATATAAAATCTGATGTTCTGTAGAGTTGAATTAGAGCAAGACCCAAACCCGTTTCTAGGTGATGCTTTTTCTTACCTAGAATAATATTCCCTTCTGTAAACCAAGCAGGAGATTCTCTAAAGTCATAAGCTGGAGTATATCCTAAACTTTGGGCAAGCTTAAAACCAGGTTTGTTAACCAATATGCGGTCATACTTTAGGGATAGTGAAATACCTCCAGAGCCAAAAACCTGAATAACCGCTGCGTTTAAGGATATCTTAGTTGTATCCTGGGCAAAAAGAGTAGTGCAGAGAAGAAATAACAGAATGCTGAATAAAAATTTCATACATCAAATATAGTTGATAAAATCAGGCTAACTTGATAAATCAAACGTCAACGTCATATTAGTTCTGGGGAAGTATCTACTATTACTTAGTGAACTGGCTAACTAATTAGCTTACCAACGTACCAATTTGATTGCCTTGCACTACACTGAGTAGGTTGCCTGGCTTATTCATATCAAATACGATGATCGGAAGTTTGTTTTCTTGACATAATGTGAATGCGGTCATATCCATCACCTTTAGATTACGTTTTATGGCCTCGGTAAAGCTGATATCGTCGTACTTAGTAGCAGTAGCATCTTTCTCTGGATCTGCGGTATAGATACCGTCTACACGAGTTCCTTTGAGTATTACGTCTGCTTCCATCTCTATGGCACGCAGACTCGCTGCCGTATCAGTAGTGAAGTATGGATTTCCTGTACCTGCACCAAAGATGACTACTCTACCTTTCTCTAGGTGACGGATAGCTTTTCGTCTAATGAATGGCTCAGCTATCTGCTCCATTTTTATAGCACTAGTCAGTCTAGTGTATACGCCTTCATTTTCTAAAGCACCTTGCAGTGCCATAGCATTGATAACGGTAGCTAGCATTCCCATATAGTCTGCATTAGCTCGGTCTTTCATGCCGCCTTCTACGCCACTCACTCCTCTAAAAATATTGCCTCCGCCTATCACTATGGCTACTTCTACGCCTGCATCTACTACAGATTTAATTTCTCTGGCGTACATAGCTAGTATTGAGCTGTCTATGCCAAACTCCTTGTCTCCAAGCAAAGCTTCGCCACTAAGTTTAAGTAAGATTCTATTGTAAGTCATGGGTAGTTCGGTGTTTTGAATGAATGGAATGCTGGACTGTTGCTTAGGATTATCTGGATGGATATGCAGTGTGCTCATTCAAGGGTCAAATGTAGGGTATTGAGTCAAGACTAAGAAAATTGTTTATATAATGCCGTATAGATTATTGACAAATGAGTTTTTAAAAAATTATTTAAGTCTGATGCCCTTGAAAATGTTGGGAGTTTCTTCATCATTTGTATTTCTCCATGCTACTTCTATTGATGTTTTCATTGTATTCGTGTTCCTTTAAAAGTTAATGGTTGAAGTGTCTGCTCGTCTAATGGTATATTATCGTATTTATAAAGCATAGTAATGGTGATAGAATCATCATGAGATCCATGCACTCTTATTCGTGTATTGGCCACCTTGATTCTCCTTTCTTTATAGTCTGGACCGATGTATGAACTGGTATCTGCTCTCGAGAAAGCACCGTGGTAGTATGGCACATAAATTATAGAGGTTTGCGGAAATTGTGGTCTCCAAGGAATATTGTCTATTTCTAATGCTCCATTTCGAAGCGAAATTATGTTTATTTCAAAGATTTCTGAGTTCTCTTCTATGTACTGTCCACTCCACTTGCCTATGGCACGACAAGAGTCTAAGGGAAATAGGGTAAATGATCGGCTCAGCGTATCAGGAGCTGCGTCTTCTGGAAAGCATAGCGTATTGGGTGTTCTGAAACCAATCATCTGTGCATTGAAAGTACCTTTGGCCTGGTCAAATCCTACCCCAATACTATTTCCTTTTCTGTAGGTTGCTTCTTGCCCTATTCGCCAGTAGACAGAATCATATTCAGAGTTAGCTTCAAAGAAAACAGCCTCACCAAGAATAGTGTCGGATACAACTCTAATATGGTTTTGCTTACCACTCCAAATAGGTTTTGGTAAGAAGTCACGGCCAAGCTGTGCAAATACCCCAGTTCCCATTTTAAATTGCGGTTCGAATGGTACAGCTTTTTCGCATGGGTCTATTGGGCGTTGGTCATCTTTGCACGCATTGAAAGTGAAAGCTAAGAGGATAATGAAGAAGAGTATGATTAATAATTGTATAGTTCTTTTCATAATTTCTGTTTGTTTCAATTTCCAATTCTGATACCTGTATATACTCTCGGTGGTCCGTCAAATCTAGCATCCACCATATTAGGATCTAGATTTACGAATGGATTTGCGGCAGGGTCGTTACCACGCCAATCTGAAGGGTTGGATGGGTCTGTAGTATTATTGGTAATATCTGGACAGCTTTGTCCCATGCTCGATAGCGTACAGGCTATCGTAATTATTAGTATATATCGTTTCATGTGTTTTCGTTTTAATTTGTTCGTCGTCCATTAAATTTTTTATTTTCTTTAGTAGCATATACCTGAAAGTGGATTTCAATTTCATTCTCGTTTTCTGGAAACATTCTAATGTATGTATACTTATCATCAATCCCATCATGATGTCCGCTATTAAAACCAAACATTTCATAATACTCTATTCCTATTTTTTTTCGAGAATTTGTATGTTTTGGTAGTCCTTGAAAGAAAACCGCGTCTTTGTCCAGCTGCCATCGGTCTAGTGCTTGGTTGTACACGGAATCTAGTCCAATGGTCACGTTAAAACTATCAGTTTCACCTTCATTGACACCTCTATAAGTGCCAAATAAAGGGGATTCGTGCCATTCTTTGAAATCTAGTGTCTTAGTGATAGTGTCGATTCCATCATCCTCTGCACCAAAGCAATCTATATTTGGAGAACGAAAACCTTTACAAAAGACAGTCACTTTGCCGACTGGTTTGGTAAAGATTAACGGCACTACATTCCTTTTCCATATCGCAGGGTCAGAGCCAAACTGCCAGTGAATACTATCGTAATCATAGTTTGTTTTAAACTGTAATAGTTGCTCTACCGCAAAGATTTCATTTGTAGTTTCAATGAATCCTTGTTCATTATAGTTTGGCAAGAAATAATCTGGCCACATCAGCGTTATCTCCATCTTCTCAGGATACTCACTACACGGATCTGGCTCCACTGGGCAGTCGTCTTTACACGCATTGAAAGTGAAAGCTAAGAGGATAATAAAGAAGTAAATATAGTTTTTCATATTCCCTCAAAGATGCTACAAATAAAGGAGTATGGCAAGTGTGCTACTATTCTTATGACAATTGGTATTGAGCCACTGTAAACCCAAAAAAACCCCTCCGCCATAGGCAAAGGGATTTTAGTAAAATTGGATTAAGACTATCTAGCTATCACCAGTCGTTTGGTCAATCGATTTGTGCCTTCTATTACATTCACAAAGTAGATACCACTCTCAAAACTAGAGGTATTTATACTCATAGTGGAGTTATTAAATTCTGACGAGCTGACTGACCGATAATAGACTGCTCTACCGCTAAG
The DNA here is from genome assembly GCA_041689715.1 of Bacteroidia bacterium. Lineage (GTDB taxonomy): Bacteria > Bacteroidota > Bacteroidia > NS11-12g > UBA9320 > UBA9320. The sequence continues at coordinate 272 of JBDNFQ010000381.1, read as the reverse complement.
GTCTAAGACTTGTATATCATAAGTGGCTCCTTCAATCAAATCTACTTCTATGTGTACTAGGTTATCTGTAGGGTTTGGGTAGATGTTGAACCTTTGAGTGTTATCACTATTGACAATGGGATAAAACGATCTTGGTACATTCAACTAGCAAGTGCGACACTAGGATACAAAAATAGTTCATTAGGGGTTTTATAATCTAGATTTTTTCTAGGTCTAGAATTGAGTAGATTTTGATAAGTAATAATCTGTTTATGAGTTACTAGTTCAAAGCT
>JBDNFQ010000380.1:0-5736 GCA_041689715.1 Bacteroidia bacterium | reverse complement strand
TGAGAAAAGTCCAATTCAAAAAACAAAGGGAGTTACTGTTTGATCAAGACTTATTTTCAGGCTAAATTGAACCTAGGCTACGTGTATAATGGGATGTAGAGGCTTTGTAGCTCTGGTTTGAAAACTTTCGGATGCTAGTGGAGTTAAGTAATTTATTCGTCTAATCTTCTTTAGGACTATCGGGTAATTCTAATATGGATGAAGATGCTAAGTCATTTCCTGCTATTCCTTTTATACTGCCAAACATAGAGGAGATATTTAAGGCTACTACCTCTATTTGTTTTTCTCGGGTTTTCCAGATTTTGGTCATTGCTCGTTTCTCTGTATTGAGATCACTCTCCATATTGGTATATACCTCAAGTATTCTAGTGATAGTTTGTATGAATTCGTTACCATTGAGATAGCTGTACAGCATTTCCATCTTCCCTCCTTTATTTTCTTCAGAAGACTTTACAGAATGTGTTTTCATGAGCATCTCTCGTAATACAAAGCTTACACTCTTAGCCTCTTGAAAACTGCATATCCAAACTCCCTCTTTTTGTCCGAACTTGTCCATATCGCTAGGATAGGTCTCTGTTACCAGTACTGCGAGGTCTGCCTTTGCATTCACTTGGTCTTGTTTCAGTTTATCTATCCAGTCACCCGCAAAATTTTTGGTACGCTTACTCTCATATATAATAGAGCCGCAAGTCCGCTGCTGACTATTGATTACAGTTTGTATACAGTCTGCTCCACGTACTCCTTTGCCTACTTCTGCTATTTCGTCAAAAGGGTAGGAGGTACGTAGTAATTCTTCTAAGGCTAGTTCTTGTATTTCGCCTTGCATCTGCATACTGCCTTGCTCAGCCTTGCGTTTCATTTCATCTATGAGTTTTTTCTGGTCTTCCAGCTGCTTTTGAAACTCCTTCTCACGTAGCAGGTTAATTTCTCTTTCCTTAGCTCGGCCTTTTTCCTCTATCTCGCCTTGCTTTTCGAGCATCTTTTTATCTACATCTAGCTGCAGTTCTTCTGCTTTTTCTTTGAGCTCATTTTCTCGCTTCATCAGGTCCAGCTCAGCCGCTTTTAGTGCACGGTTTTCTTCTTTCTTTTTGTCTATTTCTTCTTGCTGTGCTTTGAGCTGTTGCTCAAATGATTCTTGTATAGACTTCTGGAGGCCTTCTTTCTCTTTCTCTATCTGCTTGGCAAGTCGCTCTTTGAAAAGTTCGTTTACTTTTTCCTTCTTCTTCTCAAAATCCTCCATTTCCTTGGCTAGCAAATCATGCTCTGCTTTAAATTTAGCTGCTTGTTCCGATACTTTGCGTTCGTACTCTGCTTTGAAATGTGCCTCTAGCTTACCACTAAGAGCTTCTTCTACATCAAACTCGTGTGTACAATTGGGGCATTTTATTTTATCCATCATTCAACATCAAAATTAATCATTATGCACTGTTTTTTCACCTCTGTCTATCCATTTTACCCTTAGATTAACTGGTTTTTCATTCCGGCTTTCATTTCTGTCTGCCTATTATCCTTTCTACTAATGTATGTTATAGAGCCATCTTGGCTTATCGTTTAAAAATCGCCATTCCTGAAATCTTGACAATTTGTATCTTGAGCCAGTATGCAAGTAGTAAAAAAAAGGCTAGTGCTGTAAATAATATTTTCATAGCGACAAAGCTATTGATTTAAGTAACTTTCTGAAGACTAGCTACAACTTCCCTTCCCATTCACTATAAAACTGCTCTAAGTAACTCTCCATAAAGTGATGACGTTGCCCAGCCATTGCTTTGCCAGTGGCAGTATTCATAAGGTCTTTGAGCAAGAGGAGTTTCTCGTAAAAGTGATTGATAGTGGGAGCAGTGCTGTTCTTATATTCCTCTTTGGTCATATTCAGATCTGATGGAATAGTAGGGTTATAGATTTCTCTATCCTTGAATCCACCATAGTTGAAGGTGCGGGCTATGCCTATAGCACCCAGAGCATCTAGCCTGTCGGCGTCTTGCACCACATTCAGTTCTGCGGACTTGAAAGTCTGAGCTTCTTTACCTCCTTTGAAAGAGATGTTTTCTATGATGCGTATCACATGGGTGATTACATGTTCTTCTACCTCTTGTGCTTGCAGAAACGCACGAGCCTTTTGTGGTCCTATGCTTTCATCTCCATCGTGAAACTTAGAGTCTGCTATATCGTGCAGTAGAGCACCTAGCTCTACTACTAGTAAATCTACTTGCTCAGTTTTGGCTATGTGCTTAGCTGTTTTCCATACCCGCTCTATGTGCCACCAGTCATGGCCACCTTCAGCGTTTTTTAGTTCTTGTTTTACGTAGGTTATGGTGTGTTGGATATGTTGCATAGGGTGTATAATTTATCTTAGAAAATTCCTCTAGCTTTTAATATTGTTTGTTGTTTAAGTTTAAATAAATCTTCAATATAATTTCCATATTTTGCAATTGCTTGGCCATTTTTAATCTCAAAATAGGGTTTTGGATACAATTTTTTTATTTGTTTATTATCCATTGTGTGTATTGGAAATGAAACTTCATTTATAAAAGGAATCATTTCGGGTTTTACAGTGATGCTATCTTTATAACTATGGTTATAGTCTCCAGTGGAATATGGACTAGCCCAATTCCCATTCACAGTCATATAAAGGTCGAAATATTGATATTTTTCGTGATATAGTTTTCCCTTAGAGTAAGATACAAATAGAAGGGCATTCTCAAATTTTGAAAAGGCAGGTGCACCGTAATGATCATAGGCAATAAATTCTATAGTATCTAAACCATATGAACCATTTATAATATCAAGTATTTCATATCTAGCAGAATATCTCTTATCCAAGTTGAACGATATTTGTTTTATATAGCTTGTGTCATTACCTGTAATTATAGTGTCGATTACATCTGGCTTCTGTTCAGAAGGAGAATAGATGACTTCAATTTGTTTACCTACAAAAACTAGCAGGCTATCCTTATTATTTTGTGCAAATAGAGATGTAAAGGGTAACAGTAATATTAAGCTGAATGTTATTTTCATAAATAAAAGGTTTTAAGGTATGAGTTCCCAAATTTCTTGTTCATCGTTAAAGGATATTTGAATACGACCGTAGTCTGGGTTATACACACTTTTAGCCGAATAGTCTCTATATTGTTCTTCTGCCGAATACCATCCATCACTCTTTATTCTTCCTTGACGATAACACGGGGACCAAGTATAATTATTTAAAAATTCACCCTCAGATGTAGAATATTTGTATGAGAAACTCACAGTAGATTTATCTCCAATAGCTCCTGATCCAAACTCTCCAACAAATGTTCTAGAATTTACTGTTGTTAAGAATTGATCACCCCATCCATAATCACGACTTACCTCTTTTCCTATCAATTGCACTTTATAAGTTAGGCCTGTGCGGGCGTCCTTGTATAGGTAATACCACTGTTCAAAATAATTCACTGTTGAAATACACTCATCATTTGTGCTTGCTTCATTTCGATCGATGGCAAGACTGTCTTTTCTACGTTCTTGTATTGTAAACATAAGTGTGTCTTGTACCACATTATCCATAATTCTTTTGTATCTGATTGTATCTGTATGTTCATATTCGAAAAAATAAAGTGTATCAACTGCAAGATTTACGACGTAGTATTGATCGCAATTTCGTTGGACATAATCATCTGGCCCACAGTTTTGTAAAAAAATACTTCCTACAAATAAGAGTAGGGTTGCTTTAAGGTATATTTTGATGATTCTCTTCATAATTGTGTGGTTTAAAGCTGTTAATAGTTAAGGGATAAGATCCCAAATTTCTTGTTCGTTGTTAAAGGTTATTTGAATACGACCGTAGTCTGGATTGTAGACACTTGAAGGGCCATTTTCATCAATATAGCCAGTAAGCCCACCAAATTGATCCACATAACTACCGCTCCGTTTATAACACAATGACCATTTCCAGTTATTGTAGAAATTAGATTCTGAAGTAGAATATTCGTATTCATAAAAACCACCGTTTTTATCTCCAAGACCAGTCCAGCCAAGTGTACCGTATAAAACATTTTCCTTAACTGTGGTTAGAAACATACCTCCCCATCCTGACCCAGAACGTGTCCCTACTCCTATCAGCTGCACTGTATAAGTAAGACCTGTTTCTGCGTCTTCATATAAGTAATACCACTGTTCAAAATAATTTACGGTAGAGTTGCATTCTTCGTTTGTGTTTACTTCATTTCGGTCTACGGCTAGGCTGTCTTTTCGTCGTTCTTTAATCACAAATACAAGTGTGTCCTGCACTACATCGTTTACTATTCGCTTGTACTTTAGTGTATCTGTATGGTCATAGTCAAAAAAGTAGAGGGTGTCAACTGCGAGATTTATAGGAAAGAATTTGTCGCAGTTTCTTACAATAGGGTCAGCAGGACCGCAATTTTGTAACACAATACTTCCTACAAATAAGAGTATGGTTGCTTTAAGGTATATTCTGTTTTCCATATAATTAAATAAAGGTCTTAAGGTATGAGTTCCCACACTTCGGTGCGGTCAGTTTTTGATATTTCAATGATTCCATTATCAATGTGATAATAGGTTTTCCAGTCCAACTGTTTGGTATTTGCGTATTCCCTTACTCCAGTACCATCAATGACATAATCACTTTGGGTATCACCATACCAAACGTATTGAAAAACACCTTCACTTGTTGCGTATGAGGTTAGGTAATCAGCACCATAATTTCCGATGTAGGCACCAAGAAGATAGTTTGGGTAATGATTATCCTTAAATTGTACAATAAATGCATCATTTCCAACACCCTCACCACTTGCCACCACTTGCACATTAAAAAAAATACTATCAAATTGACTATTGTAATCCCAGCCTATTACTTCGCGGGTAAATTTATTGCTCCCACAATTAGGGTCTCCCGCAGCAGCATTGTTCGAAAAAAGCAGGACGTCTTGATAGCTTCTCTGTTTTACAAACATCAGGGTGTCGGTGACTGTATTGTTTATGGTACGTTTGTATAGAAGGGAGTCTGTATCCTCATAGTCGAATAGAAGATTATCTATATAATCTTGGTTTAGTGTCCAGTGTACATCGCACGGTTCGTATCTATATGTCTCGCAATTTTGCAACATTATACTTCCCACAAGTAAGAGTAGAGTTGCTTTAAGGTATGTTCTGTTTTTCATATAATTAAATAATGGTTTTAAGGTATGAGTTCCCACACTTCGGTGCGGTCGTTATTAAAGATTTCTACGATGCCATTGTCTATATTATAGTAGGATTGCCAGCCTGTTTTAAACTTGTTTTGTTGGACGACTGTACCGTTTGACGTATATTCTCTTTTGTTATATGAATAGCTCTTCCAACAATAATCAAACATTCCCTCTGTTGTTAGATAATTGACTTCATAATCAACCCCATAATTCCCTATAAAAAAAAAGTCGTCGACAAACACTGTGGTATCAGAAGTTCTCGTTAGAACTTCATCAAACCCATTCCCCTCCCCACTGGCCATTACTTGAACATTAAAAAAAATGCTGTCGTACTGACTGGAGTAGTCCCAGCCTATCCGCTCACGGGTAAATTCCTGTGTAGAACATGAGGGGTCTCCCATGGCAGACAGATTTGAGAAGTTTAGTAAGTCTCGGTAATCTTCTTGCTTTACAAATACCAAGGTATCCGTCACCACATCATTAATGGTACGCTTATAGAGCAAAGTATCCGTATGCTCATAGTCAAAGAGTAGATTATCTATATAATCTT
>JBDNFQ010000379.1:0-2828 GCA_041689715.1 Bacteroidia bacterium | reverse complement strand
CTGCTTCTAGGGTCATACCTTGACTCTTGTGCACGGTAATGGCCCATGCTAATCTGAGTGGTATCTGCTCAAAACTGACCATAGGTGTGCCTTTTTCATTATTGATAGACCAAACTTCTGGTGTAGCCAGGATTTTTCTCTTGTCCATAAGCTGTACCAGCGGAAACGGACCGTTTTCTTCAGCATCTTTGGCAAAATCCACTACCACGCCTAGTGTGCCATTCATGACTCCTCTATCGTGATCATTTTTGAGGAACATTACCTTACACCCTTTTTTGATGATGAGTTTCTCCTGCACGATAAGCGATTTCACAAAGGATTCCATCATTTTGATATTGCCCGATTTTTTAGCAAAGTAGACTTCCTCATCTGCTTCCAGATCTTTCAGCTCTTGCTCATTCATAGTATCTACATCTGCATTATGGGAGTAGAGTTTAGTAGGTTCTATCGTATGCTCGTTAAATCGTGTTTCCTGTAGCAGTTGTACCGCACCTTCGTCTACTTCATTGCTCCGTATTTGGTTTAGTATAGTATTAAGCTCGTTTCTAGTCTGGCGATACTGCTCTGTAAGATAGCACACCGTAGGAGCTGCTTCTACCCAAGATTTGCTCATAAAGGCAAATTTTTGGTTGCTAGGTTCTTGCTCTCTACTTACGGGTGGTAGCTGAAAAAAGTCTCCGGCAAACACTACCTGCATTCCTCCAAAAGGCTTGGCTGAGTTACGGATATATTTCAGCACTTGATTTATCATATCTAGCTGATTGCGGTGCAGCATACTTATCTCATCTATGATGAGTATGTGCGTATTTCGTATGTTTTTAGTGAGGTACTGCTTAGTAGCTAGAGATTTAAGGTTTTCGTGAGTCAGTTGATTTTTGATACCTATGCCACTCCACGAGTGTATAGTAGTACCATTCATATGGGTAGCTGCTATTCCTGTACTTGCGGTCACTGCCACAGGAACCTTATGGGCTTTTAGGTACGTAATAAATTGGTTTAGTGTGTAGGTTTTACCTGCTCCCGCACTACCCGTGAGGAATACATTTTTACCTGCCTTTAGTATAGCTAATGCTTTTTCTTGAAACACGTTTCTCTTAGTTATTAGTCTTCAGTGATAAGTTTTTTATCACTTTCAATTTTGTTAATATAGTTAAAATGATTTTTCCTATCAAAATTCCACAGATCATTCCCACTATCACATCGCCAGGATAGTGCTTACCTACATACACTTGAGCGAAGGAAATAATACCTGCCCAAACATAAAACACCCAATTGAGATAAGTCATAGTACTTACTTTCTTAAAAAACCATGTGAACATGACCGCCATCCCAAAATGATTGGTAGCGTGAGATGATATAAATCCGTACTGCCCACCGCAGTCTATAAGATTACGGATATATGCGGCTAACCCAGGTTCGTGGCAAGGTCTTAATCGTTCAAAAAAAGGTTTCATAAAACCAGCAGAAAATCGGTCTGTAAGCACCACTATAAGTACAGTGGCTAATACGATATACACTCCTTGGGCTTTATATTTTCTGACCGCCAATACTACAAAGAATAGGTACAATGGAGCCCATGTTTTGGCATCTCTAAGTATAGGCATGAGCCAGTCCAACACTGGATTAGCTAAGCCTGTGTGGATAGCTATAAATATTTCTTTGTCAATATTTACGAGAGTGTCTATCACTTTTTAAGCTCCAAAATAAGTCTTTTCGATTCTTTTTTGTTGAATGATTCTAAGTTGTAATTACCAAAAGTATTAACAATGGTGAAACCTGTATCGGTCATCATTTGTACTATCTTATCGTAGCGTAAGGCTGTTACTTCTTCTGTATAGTGGTAGGGTATGCGTTTGTCCAAAAACTTGATGTGCTTGGTTATTTTACCATTGACCAACTCTCTAGTGATATCAAATTCTATGTGCCCTTTGTTTCTAGTTTCATAACCCACTAGATTTGCTAATACGTGGTCTACATTCATAAAATCGAAAAGGAATGTGCCCTTATCTTTTAATCCATTGTAGATGTTTTTGAGTGTTCTTAGATGCTCCTCTTCAGTATTGAAATATCCGAAACTGGTAAAAAGGTTAAGAACGTAATCATACTTTTTAGGCATAGCTAAACGCATATCATGCTCAAAAAAGCGAAGTCTTTCATTCTCAAATTCCTTAGCATGCTTTATACTATTGGCACTATAGTCAGATCCTTCTACATTGAGTCCGAGCTTATTCAAATGTATGCTGTGTCTTCCCTTGCCACAAGCCAAATCGTGAATAATAGCCTCTGAGGTTGGCTGCATGTAATCCACTAGCTTATTTACGAAAGCTTCTGCCTCCGTAAAGTCTCTATCCTTGTATAATAAGTGATAGTACTCGCTATCAAACCACGTCCCAAACCATTCGCTCATGCTGGCAAATGTATAGTTGGATTAGCATTTCCTATCAATAAAAATGAGAACTAATTAAATGAGGCGAACAAATGGTTAGTCGATTAACCCAGACCCTTAGATAAGCGGTGCAATGGCCTCCAAAAAAAATAGTGTACTTTGTGTAACATTCTTAAAATAACAGCGTATTACTTATAACTTAACCAAATGACAATCCAAGATTACAATGCTTGTGTGAATCTATATTCCGATGGAATATTCCGCTTTATTGTAAAAAACATGCGGGATGAATTTGAGGCAGAAAATATAGTGCAAAACACGGGTCAGCTGTATTTTATGGGGAGCTAGGCAAAAAGCTTACTTAGTCTAAAGAGGAAAAAGTCAGTATCAGATACGCCTCTAAGGTTAGCCCTAAAGAGCTTTATTTTGGAGTTAAAAGACT
>JBDNFQ010000378.1:0-1441 GCA_041689715.1 Bacteroidia bacterium | reverse complement strand
TGGACAGTTTGGAGTAGCCTCTACTTTGAATGCGTCCATAGTAACACCATAACCGTAACCCGAATATGCTTCAAATGCAATATAATAATCTGTAGAAGCATTTGGCAGACTCATAGTCCTTTGAGTCCAAGAGGTAACACTATTGGAAAAAGACCCTAGGTATGTCCAAGAACTTGTAGATGAATCTCTATAATAAACTCCCAGCGTATCTTGATCACCACCCCAGTCAGCTTGCGAGTGTTGAAATATCAATCTTGGGTTAGACAATCCCGAGATATTCATTGCAGGGGTGATAAGTCTAGTTCTATTCCCATTGTAGTTAGCAGAGTAGAAATAGGCATTTTTACTGCCTGCAAAAGCAGATACTGAGCTGTTGTTATTTCCATTTCTTGATGTCCAGCCGCTTGATCCAGATATGGTATCTTGCGTCCAATTAGTCGGGGGGAAAGTGGTTCCTTCAAAACCTTCAGAGAAAGGGAAGGTAGTTACCTGTGCTTTGGTGTTCCACGCAAAAAGTAGTAGTGTAATTAACGTGATTAAAAAGTTTTTTTTCATAAAGTAAATTTTCTGTATTTTAATGTTTAAATTTTCGTAAAATCAATTGTAAACTATTTAAGGACCTTATATATTTCCAAAATTTTGGTGTATTAATAAAACCCAGACTTCAAAAGTAGTGACTTTGATAGTAGTCTGTATGTCACAATTCCGTATATCAAGTTAATATGACAATTAGATTGCATTTAAATAAGATAAGTTTTACTGGATTGTGAAAACTATTTTATTTGTGAATAAAGTGTAATATAGCAGGTATTTTGAGATTGCAAATTTGACTTGGAATGGGGAGTTTTTCTTGATTTGAGTTAACAGGAATAAAATAACATAACAGATGAAAACAAATATTTGATCAAGGGGGGGGAGTAGTGCAACAAGAAGAATTAAAAAGAACTGCTAATTATTCAATAATGATGTAGCCTATAGCATACCTAACTCCTTCACTAATAATGGGCCAGAGTATACAAAACCAGTATAGATTTCGATAAGGTCAGCACCGGCATCATACTTAGATTGGCCACTTGCTGCATCTTCTATGCCTCCTACGCCTATTATGGTCATATCAGATTTGGAGCGAATGTACTTTACGAAAGAGTTAGACACCTCTAATATAGGAGCTCCGCTTATGCCACCATCTCCTATTTCATCAATTATCTTTTTATTGCTGTTTTTTAAGATTGTACGGTCTATGCTTGTATTGGTAGCTACTATTCCTTCAAAGGCTATTTCGCTTTGCAGATCTATGATTTCATCTAGTTCTGCGAAACGGAGGTCTGGTGCTATCTTAAGATATAGAGGCTTCCATTTATCTTGAGTATCGCGTATGGCTATAAGAGCACTGAGTATTTTTTTTAGCTCCCCCTTGTTTTGTAGTTCACGCAGGTTGGGT
>JBDNFQ010000377.1:0-1656 GCA_041689715.1 Bacteroidia bacterium | reverse complement strand
CTGTTTTCGAATAAATACTTGGTGGAATATTACGCTCATCTAAGTGGATCTCTATATCTAGATCTCCATTTTTGTCTGCAACATTTTGAACCGCCGTAATCTCAAAATGCTCTAGCAGTTTTAAGGGTAACATTTGTCCGATTAATACATCATTTATCACACTACAAAGCTGACTACTCCCGGTAAATTTCATTTGATCCATCCTTTCTTCTTTAGATAAATGAGTGGTTTAAACTCGAATTAGTTCGTACTCCTAAGGATGACTATTGTGATTGTTTAGGAAAATATTTGATTCTATCTGAGTTGATTAGTGTCTGCGAATGGGTTCGTGTCCACACGAACCACTTCTGCTCTCGAAAAAGTTTTAGTGTAAACCATAACGTGGGTGTCTTAACTCCAAGAGGACACGAATCCTTTCTTCTTAAGACAAGTGAGTGGTTTAAACTCGAATCAGTTCGTGTTCCTAAGGATTACTGTTTTGATGATTAAGAAAAAAAAATTGATTTTGTCTGAGTTGATTAGTGTCTGTGAATGGGTTCGTATCCCCAAGAACTTTTAAGCTGATAGCACGTTTTTTGGGAAATGACAAAGGAGTGTGTTCGTGGGGACACGAACCACTTCTGCTCCCGAAAGGTTTAAGTTTAAACTATAACATGGTCGTTATAACTCCAAGGGAATACGAATCCTTTCTTCTTTAGACAAATGAGTGTTTTAAACTCGAATCAGTTCGTGTCCTCACGAACGGTTATTTCAATTTACGATACTCTTTTCTTGTCTTTTGAAAAACCCTCCACCAGTAAAGTCCGAAAACACCCAATAAAGCCGAGATTATAGCAAAGTGAATTGGCTCATCTCGGAGCGAACATAGATAAATTCTAGTCTTGCTAAATTGAACTAGACATAAGTAATTTACCCCTAAGATGTCAAACCCAAAGAGATACAAAAAGAAGCTAAAGGCACACAAAAGATAAAAAGAGCTATACCAATGACGATGTCATATTTGAGACCTAAGCTTGATCGGTGTTTCGAATTTGATTCTGACATTTTGTGTATTGCGATGAACTTCTTCGTGTCCCCAAGAACCTCTAAGCCGCTCGTTAAAATAATTCTAATCTATAATATCAAAACCACAATACGGTCTCAATACTTCAGGTACGATAATGCCCTCAGGAGTTTGGAAGTTTTCTAAAATACTTGCCATTATACGTGGAAGAGCCAAAGCACTTCCATTAAGTGTATGAGCATATTCGTTTTTACCTTCACTATTTTTGAAGCGTAGTTTTAGTCTATTCGTTTGGAAAGTTTCAAAGTTGGAAACGGAGCTTACCTCCAGCCACATCTCTTGTGCGGCACTCCATACTTCCATATCGTACGTCATAGCACTGGCAAATCCAGTATCTCCACCGCATAGCAGCAGTACACGATATTGCAGCCCGAGATCCTTTAGAAGGCCTTGCACGTAGCGGCTCATTTCTTCTAGCGTTTCGTATGACTTACTTGGGTGTACTACTTGTACTATCTCTACTTTATCAAACTGGTGCAGTCTGTTCAGTCCACGAACATCTTTACCGTAGCTGCCTGCTTCTCTTCTGAAACAAGGAGAATGGCCACAGTTTTTGATAGGGAAATCTGCTTCCTTTACTATTACGTCTCTAT
>JBDNFQ010000376.1:0-3169 GCA_041689715.1 Bacteroidia bacterium | reverse complement strand
GCGTTTGCTCTTCGGTCATCTCACTTAGGTACTTCATCGTAAGAAGATACTGAGCCCAGTTTTGAAAAACTGCTCCATTTCCTCCGTAGGTGATTAACTCCTCTGGATGCTGTGCTACCGCTGGATCTAGGTTATTCTGAATCATCAGCATAATACTTGCAGCTTGCTCACAATTAGAAGGATACTCACTTATAGGGCGAGCATACATTTTGTACGTTGGCATAAAACGGTACATATAGATTCTACCGTAGTCCTTTAGCTCTGCTGCAAATTCGGGTGCTAGTTCTGCGTGCCATTTCTTTGGGAAATAACGCAGTGCATTGCGGATAGCCAAAACCTTTTCTTCTTTGCTTAGAATATCCTTACGCTTTGGTGCGTGAGTGTTTTCTGAGCGGCCAGTCATACTGAGCGGAGTCGAAGTGTCGACTGCTACTGGCAATTCTGTTGGTATTCCTTGAGTGATGAGTTGTTTAAAATCTGACACGGCTTGATTCATTGTTTACAAAGGTGATGTTTGGTCTTATATTAACAAAGGAAATTAGTTTGATATTTTAAATGTCTTGACATACTATTAACACTACTTTTAGTTAACATAATTAATATTATTTTTGATACTATGCTAACAGATAACGAACATATCCAGTTCAATGGCTCTTGGACTTGTAGCCAAAGCAACATTCATTTAAAAGTTTTTCATACCGGAAGTGATGACTACAATTTCTTTATAATACATAATCTTGAAGAACAAGATGATCTAAATGTTTGTATTAGAATTACTGACCACAATCATGCAGCTTTCATTGGTTCTCCTTTTTTTGATGGCTACAGTGACATCTTGATTCAGAATTCAAATTCCTTTATTGTCAAAAGACAAAACGAGACATTACTATTTAGTAAAACGGTTCATTAGACAGAACGATTGTTCATTTCTCGGTACAATTAGCCGTAGGCAAACCACTCGAACTGACAATCGTCTCCCTGAAAAAGTTGGGTGCATTCTTTTCTTTTGCAAATTCGCCCCGATAGCCATCGGGAATCAGCTTCAGCTTATTCGTACCGAGAAGTGAAACAAAAGAGAAGTCATAGCGACAATCGTCTTAACTAGAAATTTTGATTTTCTATAGATAAAGACTACATTTGAGAAACTTTAAAAAATAATTTACATCATGAAAACAACAAACAAACAAACAAACAACAAACAACAAACAACATTAATTCTTAATTCCTTTCGATTTGGAATCGTGCTTTTATTAGCCTTCTTTTCAATTGCCGCTGCTCCTCCAGAAAAACAAGAGACAATGGCGGTTTGTTCATCATTTGACTTTAGTAGTCAAGTAGATTGTTCTGATATTGTGATGGAATTCCGCGTAATTAGCACAGGAAACAAAATTGACATTGGGGTCGTAACCCCTTTAGACCCAAGTCTTCAAGCGAGTTCGGGTGTTGGAACCATTCTTTCTCCTGGTGCAGGAGCCCCTTGGCAACCAAACGACATGACGGTCGATTACACCACTCTCTCAGCCCCTTGCGACATCAATGATCTTGAATGTAAAGTAGTTTCTATCGCAGGTGTTCTTGTAAATTCTGGATGGGTAAGCAATACTAACACCAGCATAACCATACCAGGAACTACACCATGCTGCGGTGCTGGTTATTCTTTCTATTTCACTGGATCAGGCTGGGCTTTGGTAATGCTATGCCCATGAAATTTCAAATTAATTTAAAGTATGTAAGCATGCTGATGCTCTTAGTATCAGCATCAGCATACGCTCAGAAACGAATAGCTACAGTGAAAGTTGATTATAAATCTCATCGGTTTATGGATCCTCAAGATGTAAACTTCGTTTCTCATCTAAGTATTTTAAATGAGTATGTAAATACCTACGCAGATGACGACAAAAACATCTATCTGGTAGAAGAATTTGCCAAACAAGTACTGTACACCTACGAAGATGGGAAAGAAGACACCATAGCTCTTGGCTACAGTAGCGGAAATGAGGTGCGTAATGCCGTTGCCATAGCCAAGTGGAACGAAAACCTAACTACCAAGCAATATGGACTAATACATAGCGAAGGAGAAGTAGTGCACCCTATTGTATCCTTCAATGAGGTATTAGATAGAATTTTCATAGCTGTAAGGGTATATGGAGACACATTGTACCCCTATTTAGATAAAAAGGCACTAGCTATCCCAACCAATAGGGGCTCCGCTGAAAGCATAACCCTGCTATTAGCCTATGACTTTAATCTAGACTACAAAAGTCATCAAATCTATAAATATAGTTATAGTAATAAGATTCAACTAACAACTACACCATCTGGCTGCAGACTTATTGACGAACGTATTTTGTCAACGGACTCTATTCATCATGTATTTATGTTTGCTAAGCCAAGTCGTCTAGAACAGACTATTCTTATGTTAGATTTAAATAGCACTCTACAACCGGTGGGAGATGGTTATTTAGTATCTGGAAGCTTTAGGGAATATGAAAGCATAGACCCTGACCACACTATGATTAGCTTTGGAGGTAGAACACGAAAAGGAGATACGCTTAGATATAGAATTAAGAATTTGGCTAACAACACCGAACAACAATTCTCAACTATAAGCCCAGACAATTGGACTGCCAGAGGTCTTATATTAGATCTAAATCACTCCACTGGTCAGATAGATACCATAGCCCAAATAACATCTATGAGATACAAAAAATGGCCAACAGAAACCCATACTTACCTTGTTAAAAAAAATTTCGTTCAAATATTAGGTTGGCTCGACTCCACTGTATTTATTAACGGCGAAGAAATAAAAGATCCTGACATCAATGCGTTTAACGTCTTATCTTATCATTTACCTACAAAGTCGACATTTGCGATTGACTTAAAAAACTGCAGCTACTCTGGAGGTTATTTTTTCAATCATAGTAGTGTGACAGCTAGTGTAATAGATACCTTTAATTTCGCTTTTACATCTGGAGAAAAATTTATAGCCGAAACAAGAAGCAATTTTAATAATGCCAGTCACGTGCTATCCAAATATAACCCAGGAAACCTAAATATACTTTGGGCCAGAAGCACCACATTTTCTAATGTCGACATCGCCAGAACCAAAATCTATCAGAGTACCCAAAATTTAACAATATATGGTGAAGCAGTATCTCCAAAACAAGAT
>JBDNFQ010000375.1:0-1304 GCA_041689715.1 Bacteroidia bacterium | reverse complement strand
CGTATTGTATTGCTTTGGCAAGAGAGTTTGGAGCTACCGTGCATATAGTTGGACTATCTAGAAGTAGCTCAAACGAAACAAAAAAAAATGTTACGGCTTATGTACATCAAACCGAAAAATTCTTAGCTGACAAAGGAATTAAATATACTTCTAAAATAAACCTAGGAGTAGATGTAGCAAAGGAGTGCATAAGCTATGCAGAAGAGATAGAAGCAGGATTAATGCTTATTATGAGTGAGACTGAAAGTGGAGGTTTATTTAAGGATTCCTACTCTCAGCAGCTTGTAAAACATAGTACTGTACCGGTCATGAGTATACACTCTAGAGATACCCGGTTAGCAGGTGCTGCTGGTTACTAAGAATATTTTACACTTTATTGCCTCCATTGTATTTCTCGCTAGATTGTATTTAGTAGAGATCAAGTGTCTATATAAATAGGTAATAATGAAAAAAACGTTTGATAACATATTGCTTGCCACAGATAGCCCGGCAGCCTCACTAGTCGCTATTCAGCGTACTTGTAATTTTGCTATTAAATTTGGTTCCGATATTACGGCCCTCTTTATAACCAGAGAGAAGGAAAAAGATTTTGAAGATTCAATTAATTATATAAAAGGTTACACTAGTTCAAAAGGAATTAAATTAGAAATAGTACATAAAAAAGGAGCTCTGAATACGGAAACTGTGAAGCAGCTAAGACAGGAAAGCTACTCACTAGTTATACTAGGTGCTAGCGAGAATTCAGTAAAAGTGAAATGGGGTAGCAGTGAAGTCTATAAGGTGATTACAAATACCAAATGTCCTGTGATATCCTATTGTGAAAATGCAGAAATCGCAAATGTAAAGGAGATAGTGCTTCCGCTTACAGACTCTCCAAATACTCGCCTAAAAGTACCTTATTGTGCTCTGTTGGCGAAAGCCTTTGGTTCTACGGTCCATATTTATGGGGTCTCGAAAAATGGGAGTAAGGATACACAGAAATTAATAGAATCATACATAAGACAAACGGAGAGATATTTTTTAGAACGGAGAGTAAAGTATTCGGTAGACTCAAATTACGGAGTAAAAGTGCCTGATTCAATTATTGCTTACGGTGAGCATTTAAAGGCTGATCTCGTGGTTACGATGACTGACTCAGAAAGTGCTACAATTTTTAGCAAATCAGGCCTAATAGACATTTGGGAGGCTAGAATCTTTGTTAATCGTTGGTATGACTAGTAAAACGACCTTTGAAACGTTTTGAATAAAAAAAATGTCCAAATTGTAATAGTTCTATCCTAAAGAAAAACGGATTTAGAAGGGGT
>JBDNFQ010000374.1:0-5836 GCA_041689715.1 Bacteroidia bacterium | reverse complement strand
GTCTTGCGGATACAGCACTTAAAACTGCAGATGCGGGTTATCTTACTAGAAGACTACATGACGTTGCACAAGACGTAGTAGTTTCTATTGACGATTGTGGTACTCTACGCGGATTTGAAGTACGTACACTGATAGAAAATGACGAAGTAATAGATAAGTTGAGAGATAGAATAGAAGGTAGAGTTTCTCTACTTGATGTTCATCATCCTGATACGGACGAGTTATTAGTAGAAGCCGGTGAAGAAATCACAGACTTAATAGCTACTCAAATAGAAGATTCTGGTATAGAGACTGTAGAAATACGCTCAGTAATGACTTGTGAGTCTAAGCGAGGTGTATGTGTTAAGTGCTATGGTAGAAACCTTGCAACTGGCAGAACAGTACAAGCTGGAGAAGCTGTAGGTGTAATTGCCGCTCAGTCTATCGGTGAGCCAGGTACTCAGCTTACACTTAGAACCTTCCACGTAGGTGGTACAGCTTCTAACATTGCTCAGGAGTCTATGACAGTAGCCAAGGCAAACGGAATCACTGAATTTGATGAGGTGAAAACTGTGCCAGGAAAAGATAGTAATGGTAATGATATTGGAATAGTAGTAGGTAGATCTGGAGAGCTTAAATTATTAGATGCTAAGTCTAAAGAAGTTCTATTTATCACCAATATTCCTTACGGTTCATTCTTATATGTAGAGGAAAAAGCAAAAATTAAGAAAGGTGACAAGATCTGTTCTTGGGACCCTTATAATGCTGTTATCCTCTCTGATTTAGATGGTAAGATAGAGTTTGTTGATTTGAAAGAAGGTGTTTCATTTACCGTTGAAATGGATGAGGCTACTGGTTACAAAGAGAAAGTAATAACGGACTCTAGAGACAAGAAAATTAACCCGGCTATACACATAGTAGGTAAAAAAGGAGAGATTCTTAAAGAGCTAAACGTACCGGTAGGTGCTCACCTTTCTGTAGAAGAAGGTATTAAAGTAACAGCGGGTACTATTATAGCTAAAATACCAAGAACTATAGGAAAGACTAGTGATATTACAGGTGGTCTACCAAGAGTAACTGAGCTTTTCGAAGCTCGTAATCCCTCTAATCCGGCAGTAGTGTCTGAGATAGATGGTGTAGTTACATATGGCGGTATCAAACGTGGTAACCGAGAGGTAAACATAGAGTCTAAAGAGGGTATTACTAAGAAGTATTTGATCTCTCTTTCTAAGCATATCTTAGTACAAGATGGGGACTTTGTGAGAGCAGGTACTCCACTTTCTGACGGTTCTATAACTCCACAAGATATCTTGTCAATTCAAGGTATAAGTGCGGTGCAGAATTATATTGTAAACGGTATACAAGAGGTATATCGACTACAAGGTGTAAAAATAAATGATAAGCACATTGAGGTAATTATCAAGCAAATGATGCAGAAAGTTTCTGTAATTGAGGCTGGTGATACTAAATTCTTAGAAGGTTCTGCTGTGAATAAGCTAGACTTCAAAGAGGAAAATGATGAACTATACGATAAACGTGTAGTTGTAGAGCCAGGAGATTCTAATGAAGTTAAAGCGGGAGAAATTCTCTCACTTAGAAAATTAAGAGATCTTAACTCATCGCTTAAACGTAAGGATATGAAGCCTATAGAGGTTAGAGAAGCACTTAGTGCTACATCTGGTCCTTTGTTACAAGGTATTACAAAATCTTCTTTGGGCACGTATAGCTTCATGTCTGCAGCATCTTTCCAGGAAACTACTAAAGTGCTAAATGAAGCAGCTATAGAAGGTAAGGTAGACAAAATGTTAGGTTTGAAAGAGAACGTAATAGTGGGTCACTTAATCCCTGCAGGTACTGGTCTTAGAGCTTATGAAAACCTAATAGTAGGTTCTCAAGAAGAATTTGACCTTTTAAAAGCAGCAAAAGAAGATACTACGGTACATAATGAAGTAGTAGGAGCTTCTAACTAGTAAGTATACTAGTCTATAATACGAAGGGCATCCCAAAAGGGGTGCCTTTTTTTTTTAATTTTAAGTGAGAATTTCACTAAAAGTAAAATAAAATTCGTTGCTTTGAAGCCATGGCAAACGATCAAAACAAAGGCAATCAAATAGATATAGAATTATCTGAAGATGTAGCAGATGGTATATACAGTAATCTAGCTATTATCTCCCACTCAAACTCTGAGTTTGTGGTAGATTTTATAAGACTATTACCGGGTGTACCTAAGGCTAAAGTGAAAAGTAGAATATTACTGAGCCCTCAACATGCTAAAAGACTGCATATGGCACTTAGTGACAATATTCAAAAGTTCGAAACTAGTTTTGGAGATATAAAGATGCAAGATAGTGCACCTCAGTTTCCCCCTATGAGTTTTGGACCTGCGGGAGAAGCATAGCTTCGAACTCAGTTTTCTAGCGGAGGTTCTCTGGCAACAAGGGGCCTAAAATCTCTAAGATACGTGAATACTCAGGCTCAACTTCGTATAGCCCTTTTTTTACGGCTGCACTAGAGTTAAGGAGTACGTCTGTATCTATTTTTTCAGTATTGAAGTAGCTCTTAAATTCTTCTTTACTCATTGCTCCGTTCGATATATCTGTCTTCAGAGTGGTTATTTGTTTGCCTAGTTCTCCCTGTTCCTTCAGATTATTAGCGTGCTCATTTAGCCGTTTGGCATATATTTTTTTGATTGATTTTAGCTTGTCCAGATTATTACCTAATTCCATTGACATTTCGATAGAATAGTCATTACTAAAATAGCGAAGTATTCTTTCTATATATTCTATTCTAGTACTAAAAAGGGCATCGTCAATTGTTAGATTTTTGATATTATCATTTAAACTTACTTCCAATTTTTCTATAGCTTCTATCTCAGTTTTGTGATTGCCAGCACAAGACGTAAATAACACAGAAAAAAAAAGAATAAAGGATAAGTAGTGTGACAGTTTTAAAGTGTTCGGTTTAGATTTGTACATTATGGCAAAGAAAAATACAAATAGCGTAAAAAAAATAAAGAGACTCATTTTTTTGAAAGATGTCTTCATTATTGCTTTTAGTGCATATGGTGGCCCTAACATGCATCTTGCGTTATACCAAAAAAGACTGGTAGAAGAAAAGAAGTATCTGACTACTGAGCAGCTTATGGAGTACTACTCTCTCTGTCAGATGCTGCCAGGGCCATCCTCTACACAAACGCTTATGAGTATTGGCTATCAATTTGGAGGAAGAGTCTTGGCCTTTCTTACTTTACTGGTATGGGTATTGCCTGCTTTTATATTACTTACCATTGCCGCCATATGTATAGGAGCTTTTCAAGAGCAAGCAAAAGATTATTTACGATTCGTACAGCCTGTAGCCGTGGGATTCGTTATAGTAGCGGGTGTCAAAATGGTAAAAAAGTCTGTAAAAAATAGACAAGGATATCTCCTAGCGGCCATGGCTTTTGTAGTCACGGCATTGCTTAGGTACCCTTTACATACTTGGGTCAATATGAAAACACCTTGGATGTTTCCCATTGTACTAGTAGTGGCTGGTTTGTTTTCTTTTTATGACTTCAAGGGAACCATTGAAAAATATGAACCTATAAAAATTAAATTTCCGTGGAGATCACTGGTCACATTCGTTGTTATTTTTATTCTCGCAGGGATTTTGGGTAAGGTGAGTTCTAATCCATTGGTTATACTTTTCGAAAACTGCTATCGCTTTGGTACGCTTGTTTTTGGTGGGGGAAATGTGCTCATACCCATGATGCTAGAGCAGTTTGTAAACCACAGTGAGCTCATGACTACCGAAGAATTCCTAAATGGTGTAGGTCTAGTGCAAGCTATACCGGGTCCTATATTTACCATAGCGAGTTTTACAGGGGCTACAGCGATGCAAGGATACGGAGTAATGGCACAAGTAGCCGGAAGCTTTGTAAGTACCTTAGGCATCTTCTTACCCGGGGCTTTGCTTATCTTCTTTGTGTATCCTATATGGAGCAAGATCAAGACGCATCCTATAGTAGTGAAAGCACTCCCAGGGGTGATAGCAGCTTCTTGTGGTTTGGTACTAGCTGCGGCATATCTTATGCTACTTCCTGTAGGTTTTAATTGGTTAGCACCAGGCGATTTCTTTTATACTAACTTAGATATGGAGGCTCCAGTGAATGTAGCACAGATAGCTATTATAGCGGTGTGTTCTGATTTGCTTTTCAAGACCAAGATTCAGTCTCCTTGGTATATTGTAGTGGCTATTTTATGTGGGGTTTTATTCTAGTAGGAGATAGGTGGCAGGTGGTTTTACATCATGCCTTTTTTGCCTGTTACTAGTATTCCTTTTTTACTTCTTTAGCAGTGCTTTTTTTGGGGGAAGTTTATATTCTTGTTTTAGTTTTTCAGTCTAATAAAAGTTTCATTGTCCCTAAAACCGTCATTTCTTATAAACTCTTTAAATTGTCTTTTAGTCGTAGAAAAGTTGTACGGAGCAACTGTGTCCTGCTGATTTTCAGTTATTTGTTTTAGATTTTCAAGGTCAAGTTTTATCGAAATGCTACTAATTACAAGGTGTCCTTTTGATAATTTAATCTTCTTGATTTCCCAACTTTCTTTTTCGTAGCGTGTATTTAAAAAATAGTAGCCCTTGAATTTTCGTACAACATTGTCGGAGTTCATCTGAAATAAAGTATCGATGTAGTGCATATGATTTACCAAACTGTCCCCCGCACGCCTTATTAAGGTCCTTTCATTTGTTATTAGGTCAATGATGGTGTCTCCTGCAAGTTTTGAGTTACTGTCAAGTTGGTTTGAATGAACCGCATAGTCATAGTCGTATATTCTTTGAATTAATTTGTCACTGATGGATAATGTTGAATGGTCGTGAAGGCTAATATATTGTCCTTGTATGCGATTTGGAAATTTTGCTAAATTGTCTGTGCCAGTTGGCTGCGGTTCGTCAAAAGTCACAGGTGGTTCACAAGCAATTAAACTTATCAGAATTATAATTGCCGATATTAATTTCAGTCTTTTCATTTTCTGTTTAGTGCCTTTTAAAATCCCTATGGCTAGTAGCTAAACGCACGTATCCCCTTGATTATTGCTTTTAGGTTTCGTAGAGCAGCTTACTCCGTTTTGATAAATTTAAGGGATTCATTCCCTATTCTAAGGATATATACATTTTGGGGAAGAGATGAAATATCAAGGGTTTCAATTTGCTCATTTAATGTGCCAGACCTTATGTTCTCTCCTAAAAGGTTTACAATAACGAAAGTCTGGTCTTTTCGAATTTCACTTTCAATACAAAGGCTATGTTTGGCAGGGTTAGGATACAGAATAAAATTGTTTTCACGTTGGGTGAAATTAGCTACCGAATTAACTGGATAGTCCTTTTTATAAATCCAAGCCAAGTTAGTTGCAGTATTGCTATTGGGGTCAAAACCACCAAAATAAAGTGAGTTTTCATTCGGAAATGGAGAGGCCACGTAGCACCTATTTGCCACTAACGGAGGATCATTTGTGCCAATCGTGCCATTAATTTCTTCAAGTGAATATTGACCGCCAGAATCTCGTTTGGCAAATAAGCCACCCGAATAGTAGCCGTTCCAGGTGGGGTGACCACCTCCAGTTATATTTGCTTCAAACCCAATTAAATGGGGTCAGCTGTATTTTATGGGGAGCTAGGCAAAAAGCTTACTTAGTCTAAAGAGGAAAAAGTCAGTATCAGATACGCCTCTAAGGTTAGTGCAAAATGCGGACATATTGAACCACGTAAAACGGGTTAAAGTGAGCCACTAAAAACGGGTCAAAGTGAGCCAGGTATTCCGGGTCAAAGTGAGCCACCCCTAAATCGATTCTATTTGAGAGTAAAAGCATAGTCTTTT
>JBDNFQ010000373.1:0-11748 GCA_041689715.1 Bacteroidia bacterium | reverse complement strand
TGAAGCGGTAAGTGCAATTTGCTCATTGTAAGGACCAGAACCTGAAGCCACATTTACTGTAACCGAGCCAGAAACGCCCCCACTATTAATTGCTGATGCAAAAGCGGTAAAACTTGCATAGTTACTGCCACTAGTAGCAGCACCGGAGTTAATGGTATACGTACCACTAAGTTGTGCTGACGCGGATCCTGCGACTAGCAGAGCACCCAATACAGCCATAGATTTAAATTTTGTGAAAAGCCAATTTCGATTGTAAATTTTTGTCATACGCTTTAGATTATTTTATAATTACGTCACTTAAATACATTTTTAAGTGCCTCAAATCTATGTAAAAAAATTAAAAAACAATGCTCTGAGCCAAAAAATGACTCGTTTTATCCGATTTTATGACTATACACCTTTCCTGAATGAATATTTCATGATTATTTAACTCCTTTTTTAGTTCCTCTGCACGCCAATTGTCCAATAGAAAAATCTCATTTGCGTTAATTAGGTTGGCAACCTTACTTACATACTTCTCGTTTTTAGTAGTACCTACTAGTAATATGTCAATGTCCATAGGTTCTTTTATATAACTCTGCATACCGTCTAGCAGCAAAATTCGTTTATCATTAAACCATACAAAACCGTTACCTAATAATTCTACTGTAGGAAGTGTCTCCTTATACTGGGCCAGTTGAGATGGATAGACGCAGTAGTTATTTGATAATCTCTCGGTAACTAAATATGGAGTTATAATAAAGTCCATCTTACTTTGATCCTTATAAATACCATCTGATGCTAGAAAGGTGACGAAACCGTTTTGTTTAAATCCTATGAGTGTTTCATTCCGAACATCGAATAGTATCATCTCTGTATCACTTATACTCCTATTATATTGCAAATCTGCCACTAAAAATAATACAGCTGCAATAGCGGTAAGATATAATCCTTTCTGCCATTTATTCACCCAAGTGATCGTACCCAAGATTATAATGAGATAAATACATATCATCTGCAAAAAGGTAATATGTACGTTGTCAAAAAATGCGTACGGCACATCTTGTATAAAATGAACCACCTTGGCAATGAAAAGTATATACGTCTCCGAAACGCTAGAAAAGAACGAAGCTAGCATTGGAATCCAAGAGCCAAAGGCTACAAAAAATATCCCTGCATATAGAATAACCGTGATGCACGGAATAACTATAAGGTTAGAAAACATAAATAAATTAGGGTACTGGTGAAAATAGTACAGACCAATAGGAAATGTAGTAATCTGAGCAGCTATACTTACCGAAGTTAGCGTTACTACTTTATCTCCTAGCCAGCTAGTCTGTGGCAGCCAGGCTCTAAATGTATCTTTATAATACACGATACCTATAACTGCTAAAAATGAAAATTGGAAACCTACATTATATAAATTTAAGGGATTAAAAATGAGCAATACAAATGCTGCAAAGGTTAAGGTATTATAAATATTTGAATTCCGATTAAATGCTCTAGCCAAGATCACTACTGTAAACATTAATGACGCACGAGCTACTGATGGGGCAAAGCCAGTAATGAGGCAATATAGGAACAATATAAAAATAGCTAGCAAAGACTTAGCAATAAGCCATCGCCCTTTACTCTGCCTGATACGCAACATGCCACCTAGTAGAATAAAAATAATACCTACGTGCAACCCTGATACCGCAAGTACGTGTATAGTACCCGTTTTAGAAAATGCCTTTAGCCAGTCATCGTCTAAATCCTCTTTGTAACCAAAAACAATTGCTTGAGCCACACCTTTCACTTGCTCATCTAAGAAGTGCCGGTCAAAAAGTTTTCTAAGACTCGCTTGCCATCTATAGCTCAATGCAAATAGAGGATTAGTTCGATTAATTTGTAAATTTTTCCAATCTCCTACTTTGAAGTACCCCTGCTGATAGATGTTCTTATTCTCATAGTACTTTTTAAAATCAAATTGGTACGGATTTACACTTGGCCTTACATCTGATAAATTATTATTTACCAAGATATAATCGCCATACTTCAGCAACCGACTGGTGCTGTCAATTTCAAAATACGCTTGTGCCACTCCTTGTGTAGATTCGCCAGCACCTTTCGAGTCATAAACTGTGACTAATGACAATTCACATCCTATAGATTTTGGTTTTGTCTCCGGGTTATTTACCACGCGAGCTAGTACTAAGGTATTTTGTCTATTGGTGTGTGAAAAATGATTATCAAAATTAATATCTCGATATAGATGTGTTATGATAATACCCAAAAGAAAAACTAGGCCCATAGATAGGTAAGCAGCTATACTAAGTAATCGTAGATTGACTTTTTTTCTGAGGATAGCATGTGAAAACACCAAGCAACATAAAATAGCTGCAGCAAAACCAATGACTAAAGAAAAGTAACCTAAAAATGTAGAAGCAAAATGAATTCCTAAACCATATGGAATGAAAAACCTAAGTAAAGGTATATGCCTCCATATATACATTATACATGCTTACGATACATCAATACTTTAAGCTCATCTTTGAGTTCTTCATTATCCCAGTTTAATCTAATCTTATACTCTTGGTAAATTTCGAAGGCTTCTTCTCTGTGCTCGGCAGCATCTAACTTTGCCATAAACCCGTTATACTCACTTGCACCACCATCAAAAAACACGCTCTGAAACTCAAAACGCTTAGCTACCGATATAGCCTTAGGAATACTGGCTATAGGTTTGCTACTGAATTTCTCGAAGAGTGAGAGCATCTCGTCTTCCGCAGACTTTGTGCTTTTCTTAGGGCTTATTGGTTCTTTCTTCTCTTGTTTAGGAAGTTCCTTGGCAGCTTCTCTTATTGGCTCAGCTACTACTTTTAGTTTTGCTGCCTCCGCTTCATATTCTTGTTCATCCTTAGTTTGAAGTGACGTAGCTAAAACCTCCTCTTGCATGGGAGCAGCCACTTTTGGAGTATCCGTCTTTATCTTGCCTTGTAGAGCAAGTATATTTACTTGGTCATATAAATCAATACACTGTTTACGCAATACGTCGATATCTAGTTGTGATAGTTTCTCTGTGTGTAGGCTAAGTCTACTGTTATTTATACTCAATAATCCAAGTAATTCATCTATTCTCTGGTGGATGCTATCTCTACTCATAATAATCATACGAATAAAATCAATAAATATTACTTTCGGCATCTATTATCAAAACACCATGTTTGTAGAACCCAAAAACAGTAAAGGATGGCTAGAGGTAGTTTGTGGCTCCATGTTTTCTGGTAAGACAGAAGAACTGATACGCAGAGTCAAGCGTGCCAGGATAGCTAAGCAATCTGTCAGAATCTTTAAACCTAAAATGGAAACTCGCTATGACAAGGTGAAAGTGGTGTCGCACGACGATAATTACTTAGACTCATTTCCTGTAGACTCTGCAAGTGAAATATTAGATTGGATAGACGGAATAGATGTAGTAGGAATAGATGAGGCCCAGTTTTTTGATGATGGATTACCCGAAGTATGCAATACGTTAGCTAATGCAGGTAAGCGTGTCGTGATAGCTGGACTAGATATGGACTACCTCGCTAAACCATTTGGGGTAATGCCACATCTAATGGCAATGGCAGAATATGTAACCAAAGTACACGCCATATGTATGCAGTGTGGCTCTGTAGCTCAGTACTCCTATCGCTTCTCTAAAAAAGGAGGGAGAGTACTACTGGGAGAAAAAGACCAATACGAACCTAGATGTAGAGCTTGTTTCCTTAAAGGAATGGCAAGGCAAACAGCGGATAGACGTAGATAAAGTCTCCCCAAAAACGATACAGGTCATTCGTTTTAAACTTTTCAGAGAAAAGTGCAATGCCAAGTAATGTAATTTGCATAAGTAAAAAAATAGAAAAGCCTCCAAGTGCAATTTTTTCATTGACTACATCCCAAATTCCAAGGCTGATACTTACTAATAAACACAAGTAAATAATCCTTCTTAAGGTATTGTCACTATATAAGCCAGCTATAGAAAGTGTCTTTGACCTTTTATCTACTTCTCTATCAAAGTATGAGAAGAGTATAATATTACCTAGATTGATAAGCAGAAATATCCAAAAAGGGGCTGTGTTCTCAGAATATTTTATCATTTTCTCTCCAATAGTCGCGGAGGTAGCTAAGCCAATACTCACTACGACTGCAATGAAAACCTCCTTTAAAAATAATAGTCTTTTTACTCTTTGAGGCACAAGATAGTTCATAAAAAAGTGAAAAAAGGTAAGGCCAGCAAGTAAGGCTATAAACTTATAATACCCAACAGGGACCCAATAGCCAAGTACTATTAAAATAACAGCAACCACAATTAATAGTCGCTTGATATGCATACGATGATCAAAGTGCACTCTATGTCTAATTGTGACAGCTGCGTCTCCAAGTTGTATACCGTCAAGCAGATGGTCTAGTGTATAAATAAACCAAACTCCTAATGCTAGCCCTATGGCAATCACATAATTAGGCTCTGTTCCGTATACTTTGTAAAAAAAAAGATGTGAAGAAAATGAACCTAGTGCTACCCAAATACTATACGTATTAACAAATCGAATAAACTGTGAATATGGAGAAAGAGATTCCATAGTCTGGATTATACGCTTTACTCTACAGCGGTAACCTGTAGTACCTCTGGCAGCATTTTTTTGATAGTCTCCTCTAATCCCGCTTTCATAGTAAGATGGCTGATATCGCACGTACTACACGCACCCAAGAGCTTTAGTTTTACCACCTTATCTTGGTACGAAATTAGCTCTACATCTCCTCCATCCTTTCTCAAAAATGGTCTCATAGATTCTAGTGCTTCTTCTATTATGGTTTCTGATGCAGTCATCGTTTCAATGTTCAAATTTACCTATTTTTATCTATTAGCAGCCAACACAGATAGCTTTTGCACTATTTTACCAACTATAGGCAGATAACTAGCGTGCATATTTTCAAAAGACTTGTCTTCTTTTATGGGTATCTTACCTAGCAAATCTAGCTGCCACTCATCACACAAAATCTGACCTCCCTCTTTACCAAAGAGAAAGTACTTCTGTCCTTCTACCTCTGGTTGAAAGTAGCTCATGTTTTCTACCACTCCTAGCACCTCTTGTTTTAAATGCGGATTGGTAAACATATCTATTGCTTTACGGGTGTCTGCTAATGCTACCTCTTCAGGTGTAGTCACTATTACCACTCCGCTAAGAGGGATGTGCTGTATTATGCTGAGATGAGCATCTCCGGTGCCTGGGGGTAAGTCTACAAAAAGGTAGTCTAACTCTCCCCACTTTACATCTGTACAAAACTGCGTTATAGCCTTGCTGAGCATAGGTCCACGCCACACTAGAGCTTGCTTGCCATCTACTAGATAACCAATACTCATAGTTTTAATGCCATCTTTTTCTATGGGAAGCATGAGATTGCCATCCATTGCCGGTTTCTCGTTTTGGGTACCTAGTAGAGTAGGAACTGAAGGTCCATGTATGTCAGCATCTAGAAGTCCCACTTTAGCACCCGCTTTACTTAGAGTTCTAGCTAGGTTTAGAGCCACTGTACTTTTACCTACACCTCCTTTGCCAGAGGCTACTGCCACTATGTTTTTTATAGAAGATAACACAGTATTATTATCTCTACTCACTTGCACATTGCTCGTAATATTGATATCTACCTCTGCAGTCTTACTTACCATTGTACTTATGGCAGTCCTGCATGCATTGGCTATGCTATCTTTCATAGGGCATGCAGGTGTGGTGAGAACCAAATCAAAAGATATCTTGTTGCCCTCTATAGCTAGGGACTGAATCATATTAAGAGTAACCAAATCTTTATTCAAATCTGGGTCGTCTACATAGCTTAGAGCTTTTAAAACTTCTTCTTTATTTATCATGAAATATTTCTTAGGAATGGAAACATTCTTTTGTTCATCTTCAATACAAACCACTTTACGAACTTGTGTTCACCCAACATGCTACCAATGACAAAAAGAAAGACTTGATAAATGAAGTAAACCATAATTATAGTGAGTATAAACTGCCACCAAGATAATTGGCCATATGTAGACTTATCAAACAGTGCTATTGTTATTGGTTTTCTGACGAACGTAATAGAAGTACCCGTAATGGCAAATATGACAAATATCCAAGTCATTCGAGAATTACTCTCTATTCCCCACTTTATTTTTAGTTTTTCCCACGCAGATTTCATTCCTACTACAAAGCTACTTTTATATATAAAACTTCTGTACATACCATAATGTTTTTGACTGGTAGATATCTACCCCTAACCAGACAAATCAAATGAATAAAAAAACCAAAGAACCAATGACAACTAGTTGCTTTCTTGCCTTCTAAACATACAGGAAAGTAAGATTTGATTACAAAATCATACACCCCTTGAGAAAACTGTTTAATAATTGAAATAGAATATTAATCTTTGTTTTTTAAAACTCATATTATTTTAATGAATCGTATTATAACATCATTTGGAAAAGCGAATAAAGACCTGCTAAAATTCATACTAGAGGACTATCCAGACGGTGTGGATGACGACTCCTTAGTTAATTTTCCGAAAGCTGGTGGTGGAAGTATAAGGGCTCTAGAAATAGTAATGAACGACTTCATATATTTAGTAAAAATGGAAAATGAAGAGGATTACCGGAAATACTTAGTTAAAGACGATGAGGACGAAGCAGAGGAAGACAACACCAATGACGACTTAGATGTGGACGAGGTAGAATTAGAAGAAACTGACGACGACTTTGATATGGACGAAGCAAAAGATGAAGACGCTGACGATGATTCTGATTTGAACGAGGTAGAAGATGAAGATGCTGACGATAATGAATAGTCTAGGTTAGAGCCAATTTTCGTTTTCTTATACTAAGTAAGACTAAAAAAAAAACTAAAATTCCTGCTAAAATAGATAGAATTATGCCCAATCAACAGATCATATTTCATTTGCAGGAACTCACTGTCTGGTTCCTTTAGCTTAGGGTTCTCTCGGTGCATTTAGCCCTTATTATAAAAGTGCCGCTCTAAATGGTGGTAGTTAAACCTCCCTCAGTCATTACAGACATAGGCCATTAATCTAAGGCTTAATCTCTTCTACCGATAAAGCCCATGAGATGAGTGTCAGACATCGCTACTGCAGGTGCAGCTATAGTATCCATAAGATTATCAATAAACCAAAGGCAATATGCGGTCGCTACGCTAAAAACCTACTACAAAACTGATATTCTCCTAAAATAAAGAAAGGGAAGCAAATGCTCCCCTTTCTATTAAACTTAGCTTTTAGTTTTTGGTATTTCTAGTATACTAGTTTAAAGTCTACTCTACGGTTTAGTGCTCTACCTTCTGCAGAACCATTATCCGCTACTGGTTTAGTCGCACCATATCCTATTGCAGTCATTCTGCTTTCTGTTACCCCTTTAGATGCTAGATATCTTTTTACAGCATCAGCTCTATTTTGGGAAAGAGTCATATTCGCAGCATCTGCACCTAGCTTATCTGTATGACCTTCTATGATAACCTTTGCTTCATTGTACTCATTCATAATAGTCGCAAGTTGGTCTAGATTTGGAAAAGACTCCTTTTTTATAATGTCTTTACCACTTTCGAAGTAAATTCCTTTTGCAGCTAGTCGTATTTGTTCTTGTACCTCTTCTTTTATCTCTGGACAACCCTTATTTGTAGCTAGACCTGGAGTAGCAGGACAAACATCTAAGTGATCGAAGACACCGTCTCCATCACTGTCAGGACATCCTTCGCCCTCTTTAGTGCCTGGTTTTAGTGGGCATTTATCTTCAGAATCTTGTATGCCATCTTTGTCGCTATCTGGGCAACCAGCAAACTCTTTAAGACCTGGCACCTCTGGACACTTATCATCAGCATCTGCTATACCGTCTTTATCTTTATCATCTTTAGGACAACCATCATTATCCGTATCTCCTCCAGAGAATGGGCATTTGTCCAAATGATCATATATTCCGTCACCGTCACTATCTGGACATCCTTCGCCTTCTTTGCTTCCTGCTTTCTTAGGACATTTATCTTCAGAATCCATTATACCGTCACCATCCGTATCTGGGCAACCATTAAATTCTGCGATTCCTGGAATATTAGGACACTTATCTTCTTCGTTTACTATACCATCCTTGTCATCATCATAGGGACAACCAACAGTATCTACCTCGTAACCTTCAGGAGTTTTAGGACAAATATCAAAATTATCGCTAACACCATCATTGTCGCTATCCTTAATGGTATAGCCAGCATTTCCATTGCCTCCAAAGTTAAATACTAATCCAATGTTATGGTAAGCATACATATCGTGTAATGGTTTGTTACCTTCTTGGGCACTATTAAGCCTAGCACCTGCAATAGTATAAGGTGATGCATCGTAGTTGTCATCAAAAGCATAGTTAAACTGCTCACTAATATTTAGGTCAAACGATTCACTTAATCTAATTTTAACACCTAAACCTGCATTCCATTGAGAAGATATCCAAGTTCTGCTTTGCGTATAGCCTTCTGGCACAGAGCCTGGGGTAAATTTAGAGATAGACTGCATAGCACCCCATCCTGCACGCAAGTATGGTTTAAACATAGCGTCTTCTTTTATAATGGATCCATTATTAAGCTTAAAAGTAACGCCCAGCACTACTTCTGTGATCCTAGCTCTAAAACCCTGTCTGTACGTCTCTGCTCTGACAGTATCATACGATTGCTTATAAAAACCTAAGTCTCCTACAGCTCCATACACATTAAAATCAAATGACTTATTAAGGTACATTCCAAATGCACCTCCTATAGCTTGGTAGTCAGGACTTGCTTTGAAGTAAAGGGCAGAACCAAGGTCCCCATGATATTCTCTTATACCAGCATTCACCTCCAAGCCAAACTTCTTATTGTAAGATTGTCCGCTAGCACTAAAAGTGAAGAGAGTAAATGAAATGAGTAAAGTAAGTAAATTTTTATTCATAATTGATTGTTCTTTTTTCTATTCGAGTAAGCAATATTACACTAATTTGACAAATCACAAAAATATTTTTAAGCTATTAACTCCAAACTTTTGTGCCTTCTGAGCAATTTTTACAAATGTCAAGGTTATTTCTGCTCTTAAGTATTAGTCTTCTGAAGCGATTATACGCTTCGCCCTGCCATATAGAACGAAATGTCATTTTTTTAATTTCACCTAGTCTGTAAGTGGCATCTTTATCAAAACAGCAAGGGACCACCTTGCCATCCCATGTAATTACGCACCCTTGCCACATACGCCAGCAGTGACTCAATAGCCCATTTTTGATCTTGAATTTTAGTCCGTCCTTTTCGTAGCGAGCATACTTTGGGTTCTTTGGCAGGAGATCGCTTCCAGCTTCAAAATTATATATCTGAGCGGTCTTAAGTGCTAGATGATCTACTCCCACTTCTTTGGCTAGTTGCTGTATCTCTTCTATCTCTCCTTCATTATGCCCAAAAACAATAAATTGCCAAATAATATAGGGCGTTTTACTTCCTGTAGATTTCTTCCATTGTACCATTTTATTAGTGCCTCCTATCACCTTCTCCAGACTGCCTCCTATTCTGTACTTGCCATAGCTTTCTTGCTTCGCCCCGTCTATAGATATAATCAGCCTACTTAGTCCACTTTCTATCGTTTTCTTACAATTAGCATCTGTGAGGTAATGTGCATTTGTACTTGTAGCCGTATAGATATTATGCTTGGTAGCATAGCTCACCATTTCTGCAAAATTCTTATTTAGATATGGCTCTCCTTGAAAGTAGTATGTGATATATGTTAGTTCTTTGTGTAATTGGTCTATCACCGTTTTATTGAGCTCTGGCTCTAGCATGCCTATGGGGCGACTAAATGCTCTGAGGCCACTGGGGCACTCTGGGCAGCGTAGGTTACAACTAGTAGTAGGCTCTAGGGAGATAGATATAGGTTGACCTTTGTGGTAATTTTTCTTGGTGATTTTGCTAATATGATATGAGATAAAAATCTTAGACGCGTTCAATAACCTCCTACCTGTAAGCGTTTTGAAGTACGTAAGGCCATCTATTAGTTGAGCTTTTTTAGACATTACGATAGCTCCGTTCTTTTCACGATAAAGTATACACCAAACACGAGTAAAAGCATGATGTACCATAGGTTGAAAATCCAGCCTAGGATGCCTCCACCCATGGCATAGAAACCAGTAATAATTGTAAAAAATCCTCCGGCAAAATACAAGTGTAGCCCAATGCCTTTTTTCATTCGCAAAAAAACCACCCCAATTAGCATAACTAAGCACCCCATTATTCTATAGAGACTCAGCTCCTTAAAACTATGAACGTTTAGACTCTGATCTATGTCTTTTTTGTAGGATTCTATGCCCCTTATAGTAAAATTTTCATCTCTAAAATCGCCTTGACTATTTTCTAATTCTTTTAAAATGCCTTCTTTTATGAAGTTGGCTTCTTCTGGTTGACTATACGTACCAAAGTTAGTCACCACATTAAATGCCAACAAAAAGGTAAGAACTAACCCTATAATTTTATGTGTATTTATCTGTTTCAAGCGAGGTGCAAAATAAACAAAAATTAGCCCTACGAAAACCTAGGCAGAGCCCCTTGAAATTCTTTTGATTACAGAATTAGGTTACTCTTACTCGGGGTCTGCCGTTTCTTGATTAAAATTAGATAGTGCTTTTTGTATCATCGTGGTGGTTTATACCACAGATCAGGAAAAGGTAAATGAAACGGCGGGTGTAGTAGGAACATGCCTCAGAGGCATGTTCCTACTACACCCGCCAACAATCATGAAAATGATCGCTCACCATACCCACAGCTTCCATGTATGCCATACACGTAGTGCTACCTACGAATTTGAATCCTTCTTTTTTTAATGATTTGCTCATAGCATCGCTCTGTGGTGTGATAGTTTGTACGTCTGCCCAAGATGCTACCTGTATTACTAAAGTTTGGTAATCGGTAAACTGCCAGATATACTTATCAAATGTGCCATTATCAGCTTTTAGTCTTAGGTATTGTTTCGCATTGTTAATGGTGGCTTCTATCTTACCTCTGTGGCGAATAATCCCAGGATCACTGAGCAATATCTCTATCTCATTCTCTCCATAGCCCGCGATACGCTTCGCATCAAAATTATCAAAGGCCAACCGGAACCCTTCTCGCTTCTTTAGGATGGTATGCCAGCTGAGTCCCGCTTGAAAAGTTTCTAAAATTAAGGTTTCAAACAAGATAGCATCCTCGTGCACGGGCATGCCCCACTCCTCATCGTGGTACTTCACATAAAATTCATCTTTGAGACACCATTCGCATCTTTTTTTGCCGTCTTGCGGGTCGTAGGTTACTTTTGACATATCGCTAATGTTAGAAACAAATAACGGTATAGATTTCACCACAAACAATGAAGTAGCCATGAGTGAGGTAGTAGCTCAGATGGAGAAGGAAATATACAGTAGTGGTGTGCCTCTAGAACATTACACCAAGACTATTAGCACTAATCCACACGATTTGATAGCAAACCTAGCCACATTCATCAAGCTAATAGACAGCGGTACACACGTACAAAACCTTTTTTACCGAGTGGACATAAATCCTGCTAAAAAAGACGAGAAACTGCCTTACTACAAAGCTCTAGCCACCCTAGCCTGGAATCGTGTTTTTCAGAAGGTGTGGTTTAGGAAAAATTTTAAAACTGGAAATAAATAAATGGCTGTATATCTGCACTCGTAGCTTGATAAATCACAAATACCACTATCAC
>JBDNFQ010000372.1:0-5601 GCA_041689715.1 Bacteroidia bacterium | reverse complement strand
TGTGATTAAACCTGTAGCTTTCTGCACCTCTAAAGGCGGCATTCTGTCTATCAGCTTTGGGAAGTTCACGGTCGCCTGCTAGTTGATCGTACATATCTGCAGAAATAGCATACTGCTTTTTGAGCATTGCATCTTCTGCGTTTTTCATGCTTACGCTGCCGCAGCTAGTTAAAACAAGTATAAAACTACAGAGTAATCCTAACTTAATAGAGTGGTTTATTTTCAGATTCATCGTTTGATAAGAACGTCAAAAATCCAAAATTTTGCTGCCAAAAGCAAATTAATAATTGAATGATATAAAAAAGCTCCTGAATTTTGTCTAATAAGAACTCAGGCGCTTGTAGATTTTGGCGTCTTTTATGTACTATTTTGTATATAGTAATTCACGATATTTTGGTAGTTCCCAGATTTTGTCGTCTACCAGTCGTTCTAGTTTATCTACATGGTATCTGATGTCATCAAAAGTCTCTTTTACTGTGTAGTGATATGCAATTGCCATCTTTTCAGTATCCGTTTCATTATTAGCCTTTTTACGGGCATCTACCATTTTGTCTGTTTTGCTTTTAGCAGCATCTATATGTGCGGATATCTGCTTTATCAGATCACATTGTGCTTCGCCCACTGGCAGTTCAGCATCTTTTAGTGCTTTCACGTTTAGTGCTAATGAAGATAAGTACTCTATGGATGGAGGTATGATATAGGTATATACTAAGTCTCCTAGTACTCTACCTTCTATTTGTATTTTCTTAACGTATTCTTCCAGCATTATTTCAAATCTAGCATGGAGCTCCTCTTTGGTGAAGATTCCGTTTTTCACAAAAGTTTCTAAGGCTTGCTTGCCAATATACGCTCGAAGAGCTTCTGCTGTGTTTTTCACATTGCCAAGACCTCTTTTTTCTGCTTCTTTAGCCCATTCTTCACTGTAGTTATTTCCTTCGAAAAGGATATTTTGAGCACTTGTTAAAACTGATTTTAGCTCTGTTACTATAGCGACCTTTTGATCTACTCCTTGAGCTATTGCTTTATCTACTGCAGTTTTGAAAATGATGAGCTGGTTAGCCACTGCACTATTTAGGGCAGTCATAGGCTGTGCTGAGTTCGTGGAAGATCCTACAGCTCTTAGCTCAAATTTATTGCCTGTGAATGCGAATGGAGATGTTCTGTTTCTATCGGTATTATCTCTCAGTATTTCTGGTATCTGATCTATGTTGATAGACTTTTTATCGTCCTTGTCGCTTGCTTTTCCCTCTTTTAAAAATGCATTTAACACATCCGTAAGTTTAGACCCTATAAATGCTGAAATGATAGCTGGAGGAGCCTCGTTAGCACCAAGTCTATGGTCATTAGATGCACTCGCTATACTCGCTCTGATAATGGCAGCATTATCATGCAGAGCTTTTATAGTATTGATAAAGATAGTTAGGAAAAGTAGGTTTGAGTTAGGGTCGTTTCCGGGAGAAAGAAGGTTGACGCCGGTATTGGTAAGAAGTGACCAATTATTGTGTTTTCCGCTGCCATTTATTCCTGCGAAAGGTTTTTCGTGAAGTAGTACTTTAAAATGATGCTTGCAAGCTACCTGATCCATAATGTCCATAAGTAGCTGATTATGATCTACTGCTAGGTTTACATCTTCAAACATAGGAGCACATTCATATTGCCCTGGAGCTACTTCATTGTGTCTTGTTTTTAAAGGAATACCTAGTTTAGCAGCTTCTATTTCTAGCTCAAACATATAGTTAAATACACGATCTGGTATAGCACCAAAGTAGTGATCATCCATCTGTTGACCTTTAGCTGGAGCGTGACCTACTAGTGTTCTGCCACACATCACTAAATCTGGGCGTGCATTAAACATAGCTTCATCTACCAAGAAGTATTCCTGCTCTATGCCAAGTGATACAGAACAAGAAGACACCTTTTTGAGAAAGTATTTGCAAATATTTGTAGCAGCTTTATCTATTAAGTTTATGGATTTTAGTAACGGTGTTTTATAGTCTAGTGCTTCACCATTATACGAAACGAATACCGTAGGAATGCATAGTGTCCTGCCTGTTGTGTTTTCGTGGATGAAAGCAGGAGACGAAGGGTCCCAAGCGGTATATCCTCTAGCCTCGAAGGTGTTTCGTAGTCCCCCATTTGGAAGACTAGATGCATCTGGCTCTTGCTGTACAAGTGCGTTTGCAGAGAATTTTTCTACGGCTTTACCATTGCTAGGTTCCCAAAAAGAATCATGTTTTTCTGCTGTAGATCCTGTAAGTGGCTGAAACCAGTGCGTGTAGTGTGATGCACCTTTGCTAAGAGCCCATTGCTTCATTCCTGAAGCTACGTGCTCTGCCATTTTTCTGTTTATAGTTTTGCCCTCTTTTACAGATTTACTTACAGACTCATATGCTTCTTTGCTGAGAAAATCTCGCATAGCGAGATCATCAAAAACATTAGAATTATAGAGCTTAGTGAAAGAGACATTTCCTGTGTAGGTAAATTTGTTTTTTCTAGAAAGGACGGTTTTTAGTGCTTCGCGACGCATATTCTTATCTATTTTGGTCGCAAAAATATTATTTTGCTATCAAAATCTAGTATTAAGCGTCTTTTTGTGAATAAATTATAGAAAACGACTAAAGTCCTCCAACTTTTAGTTTTTCTGCATTTTCTGCCATTTTCAATGCTTCTATTATCTCCGTTATGTCACCATTCATCACTCCACTTAGATTATAGAGTGTAAGATTAATGCGGTGATCTGTTACTCTACCTTGTGGGTAGTTGTAGGTTCTTATTTTTGCAGAGCGGTCACCTGTACTTACCATCGTTTTTCGTTTTGCTGCTATATCGCCATTTCGCTTCACTAGCTCTATGTCATACAATTTAGCTCTAATCATGTCCATAGCGATTACTCTATTGGCCAGCTGAGAGCGAGCCTGAGAACATACTACTACTATACCACTTGGTTTGTGCGTAAGCTGTACTTTGGTTTCTACCTTATTTACGTTTTGACCACCCGCACCACCAGATCGTGATGTCTGCATGTCTATGTCTGCAGGGTTTATGACTAAGTCTATTTCTTCTACCTCTGGTAGCACTGCTACTGTAGCAGCAGACGTATGCACTCTGCCTTGGGTTTCTGTTTCTGGAACACGCTGTACACGGTGTACTCCTGCTTCAAATTTTAGTGTTCCGAAGATTTCATTGCCTTCTACCTTTACTATTATCTCCTTATATCCGCCAGCTGTACCTTCCGTGCTGTCCATGATTTCATGCTTCCACCCTTGGTTATCAAAGAATTTGCTGTACATCCTATATAAATCTCCAGCAAATATGCTTGCCTCGTCACCACCTGCTCCAGCACGAATTTCTACCATGGCATTTTTATCATCTTCAGGATCCTTAGGTATGAGTAGCATTTTTATTTCCTCTTCCAGAGGGCCTCGTTTCTCGTTAAGTGATTCGAACTCCTCCTTGGCCATCTCCTTCATCTCAGGGTCGTCACTATCTAGCATATCTTTGGCCTCAGCTAGGTTTGTTATTAGATTTCTGTACTCAAAATAGCATTCTACAATTTGTTTCAGATCGCTGTACTCCTTGTTTAACTTGGTAAAACGCTTCATGTCCGAAGCTACCTCAGGGCTACTAAGTAAAAGTTCTACTTCTTTAAAACGTGCGTGTATTCCCTCTAATGTTTCAAGCATGATTATAAGTGTGCAAAGGTATTTATTCTACCTATTGTATTGAATAGACTCCTAGCTTTCCACTGATTTCAAGATTACTTGATTTTTTGAATAATAGTAGATGGCCTTATTATACAGTGAAAATGATGTGTAGTTAGGCAGTGAAAGTTCAGTTTTTATTAAATCTCTAATGAGGGTATTATACAAATGCAGTTTGCCGCCAATTGATAAATACATTCGACCGTTTACTCCTATAGCAGCTTTATTGTTAGGAGTATAATGCGTGGTACTATAGGTGGCGTACATATCAAAAACATGCACTCCAACGAGTGAGTCTGCTAAATATACCTCATTGTTATACTCCCAAAGGGTATAAATATTTAACTTGGTACTCAGAATGCTGTTTAAATAAGCTGATTCTGATATTACTTCACCTGCTTTATTTATTTTCAACAGTTTATACTGAGATAAGTCCACTACCCAGATGTTGTTATCATAAGATCTAGCTACACAAGAAACGTTGCTTAAAAAGTAATCGTTTAACCTCAACTCTCCTCTTACATTGAGCATATTATCATAGAATACTATGATGTTTTGATCTTTGTGAAAGACATAAATTTCAAAAGGATTGGTGCAATCTATTGAGGTGATTTCACCATAAGACTTGATATTTACATTTGTAACGGGCTTACCTTTAGTATCATATTTATATAATGTAAAGTTATTGTCTGCCACGAAAATATTGCCCTTAGTATCAATGCTCATACCAACAATTGTATTGATGTTTTGCAATAAAATAGTATCTTGAGCAGATGCCCGAACTACCAGTATGCAACTAATCGTTATAAGTATGTAGCGTAACATTATTGTCTTCTAATATAGCATATGTATTTTTAGATATCCAATCTCCTAGGTTTATTAAACGTGCTTTATCTCTTATTGGTACGTCCATAGGTTTATGTCTGTGCCCAAAGATATAGTAATCTATATCATTTTTGGCTGAGTGGTCCATGGCAAACTGGTATTGATACTCCATTTCTAGCGGGATATCAAGCTCATCTTTGGCACTGTTCTTTTTTCTGCTGCTTGTACTAAGATAGTTTGCAAGGCCTATTCCAAAGTTAGGATGCAGCCTTTGAAATAGCCAGATGGCCCAGCGGCTTCTAAATATTTTTCGTATTAATTTATAACTTGCTTCTCCTTTCCAAAGTGCATCTCCGTGGTGGAGGTAAAGGTTTGTTTCATTAAGAGTTATGGATAATTCTTCGTCTACTACTTCCAGCCCTATTTCATTCTGTAAATAGTCAAAAGTCCACATATCATGGTTCCCCATAAAGAAATAGATTTTTATACCTGCATCTGTCATAGAGGCGAGCTTACCTAGCAGACGTGTGTAGTACTTTGGAACCACGGTGGTATACTCATACCAAAAATCAAACACATCGCCCATTAGGAAAAGGGTTTCGCAGTCAGACTCTATCTCACCAAGCCATCTTACGATTTTTTTTTCACGAGTAAGAGACTCCTCGTAGGTAGGAACTCCCAAGTGAAAATCTGATGCGAAGTATGCTTTGCCCATTAATGTAGCACGAAGTTAACGTAAAATTGAAGGGATATTAATTTGTGTTCGTTAAGAGTTCGGTAATTGAATCATCTAACACTTGCAACTCTTAAATTCAAGTCGTAAATGCAACCCCTAGATTAAGAGGTATAGGGTGTAATAAAAATAGCGGATTAGGGTCTAGCCCCTAATCCGCTTCGGAAAATGTTACTACCTTTACTTCTCTTCAAAAAGTTGCAAAAATGAGTAAACACATAACCGATACACAAAGGTATACGATTCAAGTAATGAAGGAGCAAGGTCATAGCAATATAGCCATCTCCAAAATTAGTGGCATAGACAAAACAAACATAGGCCGAGAGGTCAAAAGAAACTGCG
>JBDNFQ010000371.1:0-2467 GCA_041689715.1 Bacteroidia bacterium | reverse complement strand
AAATCCGGTTAAAGTGAACCACCCATTCCGGGTAAAAGTGAGCCGTGTAAAACAGATGATTAAAATCGATTCTATTTAGGTGTAAATTTAGCTAATTCTGGTTAATTTTTTTCGCATTGACTCTCCTTTAAGATCTATTCTGTGTGCAGAGTGAACAAGTCTATCTAAAATAGCATCAGCAATAGTCTGTTCTCCAATGATTTGATGCCAAGCTTCTACGGGTAGTTGAGAAGCTATGATAGTAGCCTTCTTACTATGTCTATCCTCTATTATTTCCATAAATAGATGTCGATTAATACTGTCCAGAGGCCTAAGACCAAAGTCATCTAATATGAGTAGATCTTGTTTTTCTATTTTGTTGATTTCTTTTACGTAAGATCCATCGGCCTTAGACATTTTTAGTTTGGTAAAGAGTTTATCGGTGTTAAAGTACATTACCTTAAATCCCTGGCTACAAGCTTGGTGACCTAGGGCAGAGGCTAAGTAGCTTTTACCTACACCTGCACTCCCTGTGATTAAGATGCTCTCTTTGTTTTTGATAAAATCACATTCAGCAAATCGCTGCACCCTGTTTCTATCAATGTTCCGTCTAACATCATAATCCAACTCTTGAATGACGGCATTGTACCTGAACTTAGCAGCCTTGGTTAGTCGCTCTACTTTTCGGTTTAGCCTGTCGTCCCATTCGGATTGCATCAGGTAAGCTATAAGCTCATCATTGGTGTAATCAATACTAGATGATTCTAGTGCAGAGTTAAAGGCTCTAGACATTCCGTGGAGCCTTAATTCTTTCATTTGTTCTAATGTTTGTGTGTTCATTTTATTGTTTATTATTTATAGTAATTTTTACCTCTAATGTTTTGATGATCAGGAACCTCTATATCTTCTGGCTCTGCATCTTGTACGCTGTCCCACCCATTGTGTAGGATGCTTTCTATTATTTTGTAATTGAAGGTGCGGTAATCCAGTGCTCTTTTACAAGCATTGTTGAGTCGGTCATTTCCTGATTTCTTTGCCAGGTGTAAGATGCCCAAACAGGATTTATAGGATTGCTCTGGATGTTGCTTCTTATTGAGTACTTTTATGATATAAGCCTTACAGTCATCTCCAATGTGAGATGCCCAAGTGATGAACTTTTCACTACTCCATTCTGCTACAAACTTGTGATAGGATGGCATATGTTCCTTGTCTGTAGTATAAAGGTATCGCTTCTTGTTTCTGTGGTGTACAGCTATCCGTTGATGCTTAAGATAAACTTCTACTAAGCTATCCGAGTAGATAATGCGAACCTTTTTACCAATATTTTGAAAAGGGACACTATAGTAATGCTTGTCTTTACTTAAGTAGATGTGACTGTTCTTGTATACCGTACCGTTAGCATATAGCTTTAGTTCGAACCGTTTTAACGGTAAAGGTGCTAAACTGTCTTTTTCTGTCTCATCAAATAATGATTTTCTAGAGTACTCACGCCCCCTAAAAGACATCTTGTTATGTTCTCTTAGTAGAGGTAATATGGCTCTGTTTAAGGTAAACTTGCTGTGAGAAGTAGTATTCCTTAGTGGTGCAAATACTCGGGTGTAGATAATCCGTACAGCACTTTCTACTATGGCTTTATCTCTAGGCTTATATGCTCGTGTAGGTAATATGGCTGTCTCGTAATGGTCAGCAAAATCTGCAAAGGTTTCGTTTAAAGTAGGCTCATACTTACTGCTCTTTATCACCGCTGATTTTAGATTATCTGTAACCAATGCTCTGGGTACACCGCCAAAATACCATAAGGCATTTTCGACACATCCAATAAAGTCCTCTTTCTTCTGTGAATCACACGCCTCTACATAGGTGTAATGACTACTACCCAAAACACAGATAAGTACTTCTAGCTCTTGTATCTCTCCTGTGTCTTGGTCTACTATGGGCAGCTTCTTGCCTGTGAAATCTATAAATAGCTTGTCTCCTGCCTTGTGATTAAAATGCATCACTGGAGAGACTACCTTACGCCACTCTCTATACCAGTAGCAAAACTGAGACAGCATATATCCATCTGGATGCTTCTGCTTATACTCCCTCCATAACAATTCTTGGGTAACTCCGGTCTTCTTTAGTTCTTTATCAAAGTAGGGAAAGAACGTTTCTAACTCCTGCAGCTGATTACTCTTAGGCTTCTCCTTGGATAAAAATAAACCGTGAAGTTCCTCTAGACTTAGTTTAGATACTTCTTCTATCGTCAGCTTATATCGTTCAAAAAAAGCAATATACTTAGTGACCGTATTGCGTGAAATACCCGTCTGTTTACTGATCATACGCTTGCTAATTCCAGCAGCATACAAATTGAAAATCTTCTTTACTTTTCGCATCTCTATTTGTTTGTTAGCCATAACCTTTTTATTACAAAAAGACTATGCTTTTACTCTCAAATAGAATCGATTTAGGGGTGGCTCACTTTGACCCGGAATACCTGGCTCACTTT
>JBDNFQ010000370.1:0-11913 GCA_041689715.1 Bacteroidia bacterium | reverse complement strand
TACATTTTTTGCGTCTTTGGTAGGAAGCAAAAGTGATAAAAAAATTCCGAAAAGGATTCTGGGGCATGCCCCAGAATCCTTTATTCTTATCCTAGCTGATACTCCTATACATAGTGTCGCACTTAATACTTGAATCTAAGTAAGTTAAAATTTATAAAAAAAGAATTTGTAATAGTTAATGGGCGGTTATATTTGCACTCTTCGAAACAGAGGTGTCCGACAGCTCGGTTAGACTATTCGGCTTATTGCAGAAGATTCGAAGAGGTTAGGATTTTAGTTAAGAGTTTTGGTCCGGTAGTTCAGTTGGTTAGAATACCTGCCTGTCACGCAGGGGGTCGCGGGTTCGAGTCCCGTCCGGACCGCCAACAACCACAGAAGTCTCGCTTAACGGCGGGACTTTTTTCGTTTTAAATCTATTGGGTATGTTCCTTCTTCGGAGCTTAAAGCGTCAGAAACAAAATGAGACTATCTTTTTATGCTACTTTTCAAACTAAATTACAAGCTATTCATTTAGATTTATACTTTTGCCTTTCATAGTAAAACAACCAGATGGCAGTATTATTAGATTTCGAAAAACCTCTTGAGGAACTTATTGAACAACGCGATAAGGCACAAGAAACACACGACAAGGGCAAAGTAGATATGAGTGACACCATCGCTCAGCTCAATAAAAAACTAACAACTATAAAAAAGGATTTGTATAGCGACCTTTCGGGTTGGCAAAAAGTACAAATCTCCCGGCATCCAGAGCGACCGTATACTCTAGATTATATTGCTGCTATGACTAAAAATTTCGTAGAGCTACACGGCGACAGAAATTTTGGTGATGATAAAGCTATGGTTGGCGGCTTGGCCAAGATAGATAATATCAATGTGATGATAATAGGCCAACAAAAAGGCCGTACTACCAAGGAGAGACAATACCGAAATTTTGGAATGCCAAATCCTGAAGGATATCGCAAGGCTCTTAGATTATTTAAAATGGCAGAGAAGTTTAATCTTCCTGTTATTTGCTTAATTGACACTCCTGGAGCTTTTCCAGGTTTAGAAGCTGAAGAAAGAGGTCAAGGAGAGGCTATAGCCAAGAATCTGATGGTAATGGCTACCCTCAAAGTACCTATAATCTGTGTAATAATAGGAGAGGGTGCTAGTGGTGGAGCGTTAGGCATAGGTGTAGGAGATAGGGTGCTCATGTTAGAAAATACGTGGTACTCGGTCATTTCTCCAGAGAGTTGCTCATCTATACTTTGGCGTAGTTGGGATTTTAAAGAGAAGGCCGCAGATGTACTGAGTCTTACTTCTGAAAAAATGCTTAAGAATAAACTAATAGACGGTATTATCCCTGAGCCGCTAGGAGGTGCTCATAATGATCCTGAGACGATGTTTAAAACGCTCAAATCAGAACTGAAGAAGATCATCAAGGAGCTAAGTGAATTATCCGCTAAAAAGCTTGTAAATGCCCGTATTCGAAAGTTCAGCGAGATGGGTTCATTTACTGAGACCGCATAAGATATTCTTTAGTTTCTGGTCCTAGATTGAATAATAAGTCTAAGATGGACAGATTATATTCAAAGCTTAACTTAGTGTCAAAGACCTGAGGATAAACTCGATGAACTACAGCAGCAGTTTCGGTATAGTAGACGGATGTATCATCGTCTATATTGATTTTCTGATCTGCTTTTATACAGTTATAAATTTCGTGAAATAAGGCTAAGTTCAATTGCAGTAAGCATGTGTGCTTGGTCTTGAATACTGCTTCTATTTTGT
This sequence comes from Bacteroidia bacterium, assembly GCA_041689715.1. Taxonomy (GTDB): domain Bacteria; phylum Bacteroidota; class Bacteroidia; order NS11-12g; family UBA9320; genus UBA9320. Next base: position 10,146 of record JBDNFQ010000370.1, on the reverse strand, counting down.
AACCGTAGTAGAGATAGAATGGAGATTTGAGATAGGCTATTTCTATACTCCGCCAGTGCTCTGCCTGCCAGTTTGTACAGTAGTCTATATGCACTTCTTTGTACGGACCCTTACGAGTCTTTTTTACGGTGGGGATACTTAGTTTTTGCCTTCCATTGCTGGCCACTATGTCAAACTGAGAGAGAGAGGACTGTTTTTGAAAGGTATGGTTAGTACAGATGTTTTCCGTTTCTGGACGTAGGATATTTATCCAATAACTAATACTCCCTATGCAGTCTAAGTTCGTCATATAAATAGAATAGTGTCATCTTCTATGTTATTGAGAAGAGCTTGAATGGTGCTCTTAGCCTTTGGATGTTCAAAATTAGGCATTAGATCGCACAGAGGAACTAAAACAAAGGATCGGTTGATGATTTCTGGATGTGGCACTTCTAGTATTTTGGTTTTCACTATATGGTCGTTATAGAAAAGTATGTCGATATCAATATTACGTGGTCCCCATTTTCGTTCTCTCTTTCTTCCCATTTTTTGCTCCGTTGATTGCACTATAGTAAAGCATTGGTCTACAGACATCTGGGTATCAAAAGCAATGACTGTATTGATATATTTGGCTTGATTATGGTCTCCCCAAGGTGGAGTTTCGTAAAATTGGGCACATAGGGCAGTAGTTCCTATTTCAAATTCTAGCTCAGCAATAGCCTGCATTAGATAGCTGTATCTATTACCTAAATTCGAGCCTAAACCTAGTACCAGCTTTTTTTTCATTACTTTTGTTTTACTCTAATGGAAGATTATATTAAATATATAGCAATCGGAGCTTTTCTGCTATTCCGCTTCATACTTGCCGGCAAAAAAAAGCAAGAAAGTGCGAATAAAACTACTTCAGGTAAGAAAAATCAAAATCCACAGAGATCTACACCTTCTTTGGAAGATATACTCAGGGAATTTACTGGAGAATCAGCTAGGCAGGAAGAGCAGCCGAAGCCAGTAACTGGGAATCCCAAAAAATGGGAAAAGCAAGAAATCGAAGAGGACGAGTATGAGGTTGAATACGTAAATGAGAACTTGGGAGATTCTATACCTAGTGTTATACAAATCCAAGAGGATATAGCTCAGGAACAAGGTCTAGATGAACACGATGATGCTAGAAATTTTGATTTAAGACAAGCGATAATCGCTCAGACTATTTTGACTCGTCCTGAGTATTAGAATCTTTTTCTTTAAACAACCAGTATTTTTGACCTATATAAGTAAGTGTGACACTAGCCATAGTAGCTATTACAAAGGCGGCTAGTTTATCTACCCCTATTACTAGGGACTTTATCATAGCATACTTATCATTATTCAATGCAAAACTAAAGGTATAGTTGGGTAGAGTGTCTAGCATTAGATTATTCATTCCTACATTTACCAAAAGAGCTACGGCATAGAGTAAACTAAAGAGCATAAGCCTTTTATTATCTTTCTCAGGCTGTTTCCAGGTCCAAAACTTATTCATATTATAAGTGACGAACATGCCAGAGCAGAAGCTGATGGCCTTACTTAGATTAGGTTCTAAATACTGTGAAAGTGCAAAATATACTGTAAAATCTACACCTACGGCGAGCACACCTGAGATGATGAATTTAGTGAGTTGTTTACTTGCTTGATAGATGGCCATGTGAAGTGAATTCTAAGCTGGCAAAAGTAGCTGATTATCTTTTATTTCTGCTTTCATCCCAAAACGCATAGCCACATTAGGTTTCTGATGCCCAGCTTGGAAACCAAAGTAAATAGGATAATCGAACCCAGCGGTATGTTCCAAGATTATCTCTTCTGCTGTTTTACCATACGGAATAGCATTGTCATTCATATCGCTCATGCCGCCTACTACTAGAGCCTCTAGGTGCTCTAGTTTGCCAGTACGTTTCATATTCATCATCATACGGTCTATATGATACAGGTATTCATCTAAATCTTCTATAAATAGTATTTTGCCTTGTGTATCTATATCAGAAGCAGAACCGCACATACTATAGAGCATACTCAGGTTGCCACCCACCAGTATGCCAGATGCATCGCCTTCTTTACTCAATGGATTAGAAGCTATAGTGTAGCGTAAATCTGCTCCCATAAGTGCGGCTATGAGTGTAGTATTAGATTCTTGCTCTTCTAGACTCGGGCCATTTGAGATATTCACAGGCATAGTACCGTGTATAGTAGGTGTGCCGTAGTTTTGGTGTATGTGTGAGTGAAATACCGTAACGTCACTGTATCCCACAAACCATTTTTTTTGCTCTGCAAGAGAAGTAAGATCTAGCTGGTCTATCACACGTACGCATCCGTATCCACCTCGCGTACTTACTATGGCACGTACGTTTGGGTCATTTATAAATGTTTGTATGTCTTCTAATTTCTCAGCATCTGTTCCAGCCATTTGATGATGCACATTGTGTATATGCCTGCCGAGTACTACATTGAGTCCGTGCTTTTCAAAAAAACGAATGGCAGGCTGTATTTCTTCAGATGCTATAGCTCTGGCCGGTGATACTATGGCTATGGTGTCGCCCTTTTTCAAATACATCTTGCGAAGATATTGTATAGAGATGGCAATGCAACGTCAATAGAATATCTGCATTAAAATTGCAATCTGTATGTTATCTAAAAGTATAATTACCCAATGGGTAAAATTTTTTAATGTAGGTGATGCGAGTGCTATGTCCTTTTTATACCATAGTAGTGCGGTGAAGGAGTTTGCCACAGGTAAAAGAATAGAAGGCAAAAAAAACATTTGGGATACCTACAAGCAAGAATTTAGTAGTGCGAAGATGGTTTGTATAGTAGATAGAATGCTAGCCTCAGATGATATGGTAACCCTAGAATGGAAAGATCCGTTAGGCCTTCGTGGTTGCTCTGTTTTTGAAATAGTAGATGAGGTCATAGTGCACGAACGCGTATATTTTGATGAGTTGAGTTTTTTGCGAGCACATAAGTTGCCATTACCAAAGGCTTAATCCTTATTAATTGAATCATCTTACTGTTTCTGTCAACCTTTATAGATTATGCTTATAAAGTTAAATACAAGTCTAAAGGATTGATCTGCCTCAGGCGGACAGGCCAAGAACGGCAAAAAAAAGCCCCGCACAAGGCGAGGCTTTTTAGTTTTTCAAAACTTTTAAGCTATCCGAAGATTACTTAAGTTGTTTTTTAAGTTTGTCGTTATTCACAGCATCAGCAAAAGTTTTACCTGCTTTGAATTTAACTGCTACTCTATCTTCTATCTTGATAGTTTTACCAGTAGATGGGTTTCTTCCGTCTCTAGCTGGTCTGTAAGAAGCTGACCACGTAGCAAATCCTGGGATAGATACTTTGTCACCTGCTTGTACGGCTCCTTGGATAGATCCTATAGTAGCTTCTAGTGCAGTTTTTGCACTTTCTTTTGTGATACCAGCGTGTTCGCTGATCGCGTTTATTAATTCTGTTTTGTTCATATCGATTGCAACATAGCATCAAAAGCCTGAATACAAGGGCTTTTTCAATAAAACACCCTAAAAAGTAATTCAGACGTTATCAACGATTCTATTTTAGCGTAAGTCAATGAGGTACTACATCGTGGGATATTTACATTCTATTTTGTCAAAAACAGAATGGTCTTTGTTATTTTAACCCAATTTAAACAAGAGCATTGTGATTGGTTAAACAAACTAAAGGTAGATTAAACTATTACATTTGTAGTCACATTTTCAACAACATGAATTTCGAATTATCAGAGGAGCATTTAATGATACAGCAGGCCGCCAAGGACTTTGCTGAGACTGAATTATTACCAGGTGTCATAGAAAGAGATAACGAGCAGCGTTTTCCAGCTGAGCAAATCAAGAAGCTAGGTGAACTGGGTATGATGGGAATGATGGTGGATCCTAAGTGGGGTGGAAGCGGTATGGATACAGTGAGTTATGTGCTTGCCATGGAGGAGATCTCTAAGATAGATGCTAGTGCCAGCGTGGTGATGAGTGTAAATAACTCACTCGTATGCTGGGGATTAGAGAAGCACGGTACAGAAGAACAAAAGGAAAAATACCTTAAACCACTAGCTAGTGGGCAAGTGCACGGCGGATTCTGCCTGAGTGAGCCAGAAGCGGGTAGTGATGCTACTAGTCAAAAAACTACTGCTGTAGATATGGGTGATTATTATTTACTAAACGGTACTAAAAACTGGATCACCAATGGTAGAACAGGAAGTACCTTTTTAGTAGTAGCACAGACAGACGTAGAGAAAGGGCATAAGGGTATCAACTGCCTTATCGTAACTTCTGATATGGAAGGTTTCGTGGTAGGTACTAAAGAAGATAAACTAGGAATACGAGGAAGTGATACACACTCACTTATGTTTCAAGATGTAAAAGTACCCAAGGAGAATAGAATAGGTGAAGATGGATTTGGTTTCAAATTTGCTATGAAGGTACTCAGCGGTGGCCGTATAGGCATAGCTGCTCAAGCACTCGGTATAGCAAGTGGTGCGTATGAGCGTTCAGTGCAATATGCAAAGCAAAGAAAAGCTTTTGGTACAGAAATCATGAATCACCAGATTATCCAGTTTAAACTGGCAGATATGGCAACTCGTATAGAGGCTTCTCGTCTTTTCTGCCTGAAAGCAGCGTATTTGAAAGATACTGGAGAAGACTTCCTAGAAGCGGCATGTATGGCAAAGTTATTTGCCTCTGAAACAGCTATGTGGGTAGCTACAGAAGCAGTACAGATACACGGAGGATACGGATTTGTAAAAGAATACCACGTAGAGCGTATGATGCGTGATGCTAAGATAACTCAGATATACGAGGGAACTAGTGAGGTGCAGCGTATCGTTATCGCTAGAGGGATCTTGAGAGATTGAAATTAGACAATAGATTTTTAGACTTTAGAAATTAAATTTTTAGGGTTGTATACAAAAACGCATTTCGAGAGGGATGCGTTTTTTTTGGATGTTAATAATAGTTGTAAATTTGAAGAAATCAATATGAATAAGCATAAATACCTCTATAAGTCCGAAGAATTTTTAAAGGTATATCAGTTTGTAAGTAAAGGCCCAAATGGGGATATCAAGAAAATGGTGTAGTTCACTGAAACGGGAACGGAGAACGTTTATAATCTTGCTTTTGGTGATTATAATGAGGAAACAAGTTCCATAGACGATTTATCCGTTTCTAATAATGCAGATAGCCTTAAAGTATTGGCTACTGTTGCTTCTACCGTATATGCCTTTATGGAGAAATATCCTGATTCGTGGATTTTCGCCACTGGAAGTAATCAAATAAGGACGCGACTATATAGAATGGGAATATCAAACAATCTAGCTGAAATAAATGAAGATTTCGAAGTCTTTGGCTTGACTGAACTAGGAAACTGGACCAAATTTGTAGTTGGAGATGACTATGAAGCTTTTCTAATTACTGAAAAATAGGTATCTTTACACTATGAAAATAGAGCAATTAAATTCGTCAAAAGTTCCTGTAATCGTTTTTGATAAAAAGCTAGAACAGTATAGAGATGTTGTTTTATTTCCAGATAAACTTAAGAAAGCAAATAAGCTTTTGGCTAAAGTAGGTCTTCCAAAGCAATAGATTTTTGCAGGTGATATCCCGATTGCTGTTGAGACACTCAAGACGGTTTTTAACCTCTCTGGGTTTTCTGTGCAGCTTGTTCGGACTATGGGAAGACTATAGAATCGCAACTCCAAAAGGGTATCGGAATCTATTAACTTTGAAAAGTGGCTATTTCTATTGAGCAGAGCATGCATAGGTGATTATGGGAACTACAGTGTTAGCTAGTATCTAGCTGCTCAGTATATGATATTTCAAGATATAGCTATTTTTGGAGTGAAATGAATGTGCCTAAATCGCCCAAAACTATCAACGTATTATTTGGAGTTGTATGTCTACTAGTAGGTGTACTTCTTGCCTATCTGGACTATCTATCTCCTGGCTATAGTGGAGGTGGCGATACGTATAATCACTACCTAATAGCCAGATTTAGCTGGCAGAATCCAGAACTTTTCTTGGACTATTGGGGTAAGCCTGTGTACACGGTTATCGCATCACTTTTTACGAGACTAGGTTTAGCGGGTTCCGTACTGCTCAATATTCTGTGTCTTATTGGCTCTGCAATAGCCGTTTTTATTGCCGCTAAGAGATTAAACTATAAAAACTATTTCCTAGCGGGAGTCGTAGTTCTACTCTGTCCTGTCTTTTTAGATAATACTATCTCGTCACTTACCGAACCTTTGTTTGCTTTCTTTTTGGCATTGATAGTAATGCTTATAAGTCAAAATAGGATAGGAGCTGCAGCGGTATTCGCAGGATTTTTGCCTCACCTGAGGTCGGAGGGCTTGATTATTTTCGGGATTCTTCTCGTCTATTTTATGCTTAGGAATAGGAGCATTAAGCCGCTATTTCTAATGGCTGTAGGCAGCTTAGGTGTCAATATGCTTGGCTGATGGCAGACCGGAGAGCCTTTTTGGATAATAACCAGTAATCCATATATAGGTGCACAGCTAAGCGGGGCCAGTATTTGCGGTAGTGGTAGTTTATTTCATTATCCTTGGCAGACACATTACACCTTTGGATTAATCAATAGTTTTTTGGCCGCAGTCTCTGCTATACTTATCGCTTGGCACTTATATAAAAAGAAGATAGGACTATATGCTCCTATCTTCTTAATACTCGTACTCTTTACGGCCTTCTATGCTGCTCATGTATTCATCTGGTGGCAAGGGTTAATGGGTAGCTGTGGCTATGTAAGAGTAATGACTATAGTGGCTCCACTGATAGCACTGCTCATAGTTTACGTTATAGAGCATATAGTGGCGAGCATTGCCAAACTAAAAAGTAAGAACAGTTATGGGTTACAGATAGGGTTTGTGGTATGCATGTTTTTGGTACAGATCATCACCCCGATACGCTATTTCAGACACAGATATCCTATTCCATTATCAGAAGAGGAGGAAGTGTTTCAGGAAGTAGCACTATGGTATAAAAATCTAGAGGTATCTAGCAACGCCACGGTATATCTAAATCCTTACTTTTCTGTAGTAGGAGATGTAAACCCGTATGATAATACGCAACATTTTCAGCTGTATGCATCGGGCATTCAGTGGATTAAGAGTGGCGATATAGTGATATGGGATGCTCACTTCTGTCCCAATGAAGGTGGAGTCCCTAAAGCTACATTTGTAGGAAATACGGAGTATGAATACTTGAAGACATTCAAACCAAAAGAGAGATACATCACGCTAAATGACTATGAATATGAGGTTTTGGTTTTTAGGAAGAGATAGTAGAATAATAGAAGATCTCTAATCCTGTGTCAATAGGTCTTGAGTCAAATTATAGCAACTACTTCCTCTGCCACCTCAGCACTCAGAGCCACGCCCATGCCGCCCAGTCTTGCAGCCATGTAGATATTGGGTTCTAGTTCTTTTACTATGGGTAGTTTCTTGTTGTCTTTGCCCATTCCCATAATACCGCTCCATTGGTGCTCTATAGCGACTTCTCTCCCAAAAATTTGTTCATTCATAAACCGATGCAGCTCAGTGATGATGGTTTCGTTGGACTCTAACTCAAAAGAAGTTTCACCTTCTATATCCATATTGCGAGCTCCTCCTAGGAGTATGCGATGGTCAATATCTCGCCAGTAGTAGTATCCGCTATCGAAATGATAAAGACCCTCACAAGGCAAATTGGCTACTTGCTCACTTACTATGACTTGTCCTCTGCAAGGTGTTATGTCTTCGGCTATCAGCTGACTCGTAAATGCATTGGTACAGAGGATTAGATTCTTGGTTTTAAGTGTTAAGTCTTGGGCTGTTTGCAATTCTATAGTATCACCATTAGACCATTCTTTTACTTCTATTCCGCCGTAGAGTTTTATGCCTAGTTGCTGAGCGTACGCATAGATAGTATCGTATAGTTTTCCGGTATTGAGTTGCCCTTCGTATGCATTGTGTATGGCACCTATGGTATTGGGAAGCGGAGTATTACTGCGGTACGAGAATACATTATCTAGCTTAAGCTCGTGGTAGAGTATGGTATTGATTCCTTGCAGACTGTCTATCCCTTGTGTTAGGTAGGTCTTGTTGTCTTTGGTAAATATCTCGCAGCTTCCGAGTTCCTCATAGCCTATGTTTTGGTCGCCGAATTTGCTTCGCAGTTTTTGCAAACCAGCGTATCGTTTTTTGATAGTAGCGTACACATTTTCTACGCTGTCGTTTTCTAGATCATCTAGGATCTCACTCACATTGGCAAAGCACCCAAAACCTGCATTACGTGTACTCGCTCCTAGTCCCCAAGCGTGACGATCTGTCACTACTACCTTAGCTTTAGGCTCTTTTTCTTGTATGTTGATAGCAGTTTGTAGACCTACTAATCCCATTCCTATGATGATGTAGTCTATGTCTGCTAGTAGGTATTCTTTTTCCCAGTAGGAGTAGTTCATTGTTGTGTTTATTATAAATGTGAATCAGTATCCATTCGCTGATGAAGAATACGGACGATTTCTATTATTTTAGCATCTGTTTCTCGGTAAAATATGAGATGAGATTTCATCTGAGTATATCGGTATCCTTCTCGTATTTCTTGTTGGTCTTTGCCCGTTTTAGGATTTTTACTTATGTAGTCCATCTCATTAAAAAGTAGACCTAAGTATCGGTCTGCTTGTTTTTTAGACCATTTGTGAAATGTGTATTCCCAGATATTGATTAAGTCCAGCTCAGCTTTTTTGGATAATTGATAACTCACTAAACGTTGTGCTTCGTGTGCAAGTTCTTTAGAAATTGCTCAGGATCAAAATCTGTTGCGATACCGCTTTCTTCACCTTCTATTAGTGCTTTACGGAGCAGTTGCTTCTTCACTTCTTGCTCTTCTAGCAATCTAAGTCCAGCTCGCACTACCTCACTTTTATTATTGAAATCGCCAGAGTCTAGTATCTGAGCTATAAATTGCTCAAAATGACTTCCTATTGATATTGACGTATTCTTACCCATTATCACAAAGTTATTAATATTTGGTAACTATAGCGTATTCAAATCATTCAAGCCTTCAATCATTCTTTAATTCAATTATTCCACTTCTACCACCCATTCAGCTTCTTCAGTCTAGCACGGATACCGCCAGTGGTCCTATTAAAGTGAGTAGCTAGTAATCGTGAAGGGATTCCCTCGTCGTGCATTTGCATAAGCTCATCGTCCAGTTCTTTGGTCCATTTTTGATACGATTGCTTGTTGGTTTCACGCACACTACTTCTTTGAGTTTTCTCTTTTAGGTAGGAGCGGATGGCTCTGTCTGTTTCAGATTTGGAGTCTTTTTCTTTTTTCTCCGTTTTTAGGATATGAAGAGAGGACGTAGGACCTATGCCTTCGGGCACTAGGTTTTCGGGAATGTAGAGGTGGTTCCTTGTCCTGGTCACTGCTACATAGAGCAGATTGACCTCCTCGTTTAGTCTACTAGGGTCAGCATCCTCTTTTTCTATCAGCACTTTTAAGCGTTCTTCCCCTACAAAATCATTCACTAGCTGCACAGAGTCGTATTCCATTCCCTTGCAGCGGTGTACCGTGCTAAAAATCATTTGAGCCTTGTGTTTATCTTCATTTGCTACGTGCTTATCTTTCAGGTCTTGTAGTATTTTAGGTATCTCATTACCATATTCTTTTACTATCTCTAGCATGAGCCCCAGCTGCACATCGTCTGTTTGTTTTATATACTCTTCCAGATCCTCTATGCTGCTCATCTGCTTTATTATCGGGTCACGAACTAGACGTTTTTTACCGTTTTGTAGATTGAGCACATCATAGAGCGATGCACCATCATCTGCATAGGTGTATGAGTTCAGATTTCCCTCAAAGTAGATGTGCTTTATGTTCTTGTTTTCCTTGATGAATTCTATAGCCCTGAGGAGCAAGCCTAAGTTGGTGCGGGCTATGGTGGCTTTTACTTTATTCGCAGTATGTTTTCCTCTGCCAAAGAGTTTGACATCGGGGTCCTGTCCTAGGTGTTTTTTCCACAGCAAAATCTTATGAGCTAGCGTAGCTATCTGCGGACTAAATCTGAAACTAGTAGATAGTCTTAATTCCTGAAAATCAGTATTTTCTAAAGAGTTCACTGCATTTCGCCAGCC
>JBDNFQ010000369.1:0-5381 GCA_041689715.1 Bacteroidia bacterium | reverse complement strand
GATAGTAGTAGGCAATGATTTGCTAGAAGGACTTGCAGAAAGCCTCAAAGCCATTGGCAATAAACCCGGCATCATTTTCTGTAATTACAAGGACACCATAGCGGGTATTAGTGAATTTTTAACTTCTAAGGATATATCTCATGGCCTTTTCTACGGTGGATTAGAGCAGATAGACAGAGAGCGAGCACTTATCAAATTCCGAAACGGCACACACCAGCTTCTCCTAGCTACAGATCTAGCTGCTAGAGGTATAGATGTGCCAGAAATTAAGTTTATCATACACTACGAGCTGCCTTATAAAGAGAAAGAATTTACCCATCGCAATGGACGTACCGCTCGTATGAATGCGGAAGGAACTGCATATGTTCTTACTAGAAAAGGAGCCCAACTCCCTGACTATATGCCTGAGCTAGAAGAGGCTAATCTGGCAGGAGGTAAAGATCTCAAGCCATCTGAATGGACCACGCTGTACATCACAGGAGGCAAGAAAGACAAAATATCTAAAGGTGATATAGCTGGCTTATTTATGAAGCAAGCTGGTCTAGAGCCTTACGAAGTAGGACATATAGAAATAAAACTGGACTCCACATTTGTAAGTGTACACAAAACTCAGATGAGCAAAGCCATAGCCAAAACCAACAATACACGCGTGAAAAAGAAAAAAGTACGGGTGAGTGAAGCTTAAGGACCGTTAGTGGCCAGCCAAGACTATATGATTTCTTTCTTGTGCGTTTTATTGAAAACGACGATACCAATAATACCCAGCAGCATCATGGTCATAGAAATCCACTCAGCTTGAGTAAATCCAACTTCTCCAAATTGCGGTGGGTTCACACGTATGCTCTCTATAGAAAAACGCTCTACACCTGCGAAAATGAAATAAATAGAGAACAGTACTCCTGGCACAAATTTCTTGCGTATGGACCATAGAATGGCAAAAATGACAAGTGCCATTGCTATTTCATATACGGGTGTGGGCCATACTGGGTCTTCGAGTATAATACCGTGTACATTATTCGGGTAATCGTATGCCCAAGCCCAATCAGGTAACCAACTAAGCCAGTTTGGTTTGGGAGCAAGATTTTTTATCCCCCAATCGCCATCTCCACTAAAGTGACAACCCATTCTACCTATGCCATAAGCTAGCATCATTGCGGGACCACCTATGTCTAGCATATGCTTCCATTTTACTCCGTTTTTATTAGCATACCAAAGCACTCCGATGGCTCCTGTTATGAGCCCACCAAAGAAGGTAAGTCCACTAAATGGATCTCTAAATAGTACCATTGGATCCTTTACCAAATCACCAAAATGCTCTAAATGATGAAAAAGCTTAGCCCCAGCAAAACCAGTAATTGCTGCTATAAGAGTAAGATTGCCCATCATCATATGGGGATGAAAGATATGTGTGCTCCCCTCTATATATGGAGTCTCTTTTTTGAGCTGAGAATATTTTAAGACTCCAAAACCTACTGCCCCAAGGATACCCCAAAGCCATGAGCCTTCTAAGGATAAAATGAAAGCTTGTGGATTATCTGATATATCACTAAAGTTAAGCCCTAGATAGACCAACTTATAGCCTACTATAAAACCAATCAGAATATTAGAGATGTATTCCCAAGCTAAATTAGGTTTAGCTATAGCTCTTTCGTAAGCTTTTATTTTGCCTTCGGCTTCGTATCTTTTGACCTCAAGGGTCATTACCCAGCTGGCTGCTAAAAAGGCTAGGGCTACGAAAAAACCAAACATCATAACCAATTTGAATGCTGGAATACTAATGCCAAAAATATCGAGTATTGCGTCGTATAAAGTAGGATACATATTATTGTCTTAGTGCGAAGAAAGTCATGAATATTTTAAATAAAGAAGAAGATAAAGTTAAATATAGGAATAGTCTCGTTGAGCGTCACTTACGCAGTGTATAAAGAGCACCTTTTGAGTCCTCTTTTCTGAGTGCGGGTAAGGACGCTATCATTTTTATTTCATTGGAATTCAAACTCCTATTTTTAGGGACATATATTATTTCAATACTGTTCTTTAGAAAATTAGTATACCAATCGAAGTCTATGACTGCACTATCCTTTTGCACATTCACTATGTTCCTATACAGCTCATTACTCTTATAATACTCCCAAGTATCATCACTTAGTCTGGATAAGTATCCGCTTGGCATTTTGAATCCATATCTGGTCTGGAGAAGCACTTGACTCCCATCGAAATCGCCAAACTGCTGATATCCATCGCGTATCCCAAATGGCAGCATTAATACTGTCTTTCCTCTACATTCCTTCAACACTTTACTAGCCAATGGCTGCTCCACTACTTTCATATGTACTTGCTCATGATCCAAATAAAACCAGACTAGTAACATAAGTGCAAACGCTGCGTATTTTCTCCGTCCCTTGCTATAGTTAGTTTGTAAGAAAATAACACGACAGATAAGAGACTCGCAGTCACAAAAAACAGAAGTATGAACCTATCTGGAGCTCTAACATTATTCACAAAAGGGATATAGTGCACGATTGAAGTAAAATTATAGAACAGATCCTTCCCTCCTATCTTAATAACAGGCAGTGTCACTAAAAGAAATACAACACTAGCGAATAAGAAAAATCTACTTTCCTTATCCCGTCTATTATCTTGATAGAAGAATACAAGTGCTGCGATAAAATACACGCCTAATGAGATTCCAATATATATCTTGTTATCATTTAAGGTATTAGAATGACCTTCTAATATCCATTCTTTTCGGTTTAGGGCATTACTAGCTGGAGTGAAAAGCAATCGCAAATCTGCGGCTCCCCATACTGCCCCTTTTTCCTGAACCCCCCCTATACGAAGTAGTCTCATCACAATATGCCCTAGGCCAAACATTCCTATTATACTTAGGGTCTTCTTCCAACTCCAAGTATCAAACCAAGTAGAGATAAAGCCATACCACAAGAGATAAACCAACATAAATGCTAGTGCATAAAACACCATATAGTATTCCATGAAAAATGCCAAAATCAATAGGAATACAAAACTTAAAATGTGTTTCTTGACTACTGTAAGCTTCTCCTCTACTATAGGAAAAAGCTTAAATATGTAGAGTAGCAAAAAGGGCAATACTCCTATCATAACCAAGTTATAGTGCACGCCACACTTGGCTAATATGTAAGTATTAAATACGGCTATATAGGCTACGGTAGCAGCAAAATACGGTCGCATTACAAACCGTTTGGCTAGATAATAGAACCCAACAAAAGCTGTGACCAACTGAATAGCAATGCCTAAGTTGATAGATACATTTACATTTTTTATAAAAACATTGAGCAGACCAAACCACACCGTATATGCGTGCATCCACAAACTAGTGCCCTCTGGCCAGCAGATGAAATCTGTATAAAAAGGATTGTTCCCATTACTCAGCTGATGAGAAAAGTGCCAGGTATTCCAAGAATATATTTTAGCATCGTCGGGATCATTAAAGAAAAAAATATCCGAACTGAATGAGGCAAAGTATGGGTGAAAATGAAGTGAGTAAAAAGTAATCCCGACTACTATGACCAGCCCAAATTCTAGCCAGTTATGATTTTTTAGTCGTGCTAACATGCCGGCAAAGTACTCATCTTTACTGTAGGTGTTCTTTCAGACTAGCTTTAGCAAGTCCGCTCTCATTTATATTTTCAAATCTTAGTCGCTCCACTATATTTACACGACTAGCATCATACGGTGCTTCAAAACGAACATAGTTTTCTGAAAACCCTTGCATATTTTCACCTTGCTTTTCTTCTTCCCATAGAACGTTCATCTCTCTGCCAAGCTGAGTCTCGTAGAAGTAGCGTTTCTTTTTAGTACTCAGTATGCGTAACCTCTGAGCTCGCTCAGTTTTCTCAGCTTTGGTCACTTTATCTGTCATTTTCTTAGCTGTAGTATTATTCCTTTCTGAATAAGGGAATACGTGCAGATAACTGATATCTAGATCATTAAGAAAATTATAAGTAGTAAGAAAATGCTCTTTTGTCTCTCCTGGGAAACCCACTATCACATCTACACCTATGCAGCTATCGGGCATTTGCTTCTTTATACGTTTTATTCTGTCTACGTATAAATCACTAAGGTACTTTCTACGCATTTTGGTGAGTATCTCATCATCGCCACTTTGTAGTGGAATATGAAAGTGTGGAACGAACTTATCACTAGCCGCTACAAAATCTATTATCTCATTGCTCAGTAGGTTAGGTTCTATACTGCTTATGCGAAAGCGTTCTATTCCTTCCACTTTATCTAGCTCCACTATAAGATCATAAAACGTCTCGGCATACTCTTGGTCTGCACCAAAATCCCCAATATTTACTCCAGTGATTACTACTTCTTTCACATCGGTAGCAGCTACTTCTATAGCTTTAGCCACAGTCTCTGCTATAGTAGCATTTCTACTTTTACCCCTAGCCAGAGGTATAGTACAAAAGGAGCAGAAGTAGTCGCATCCATCTTGAACTTTTAGGAAACTACGAGTTCTATCTCCATAGCTGAATGCAGGTATGAAATCCTGTGTCTCTTTTATATTCCCATTAAATACGATAGCTTCTTCCTCTTTTTTCAATGAGTGAAGATGCTCTATCATATTGAATTTTTCTGCAGCTCCAAGCACCATATCTACTCCAGGTATTTCAGAAATCTCCTTAGGCTTAAGCTGTGCATAGCAGCCTATTACCACTACGTATGCTTCGGGATTTTGCTTAAGTACACTCTTTACAGTAGTGCGACATTTCTTATCTGCATTATCTGTAACAGAGCATGTATTTATGATATAAATATCAGCTTCGTCTGAAAAATCTACACGGGAGAATCCATTGTTTTCCAATTGGCGAACGATAGTACTGCTTTCCGAATAATTGAGCTTACAGCCCAAGGTATGTATGGCTACACGAGACATGAATTGCAAATTTAAGTTTATTCGCCACGGCGAAAAAATTAAGTTTAAGAATAAATTCAAGTATCTCTAAAATAATGTGAGAAGTACTAATCACTATATTTAACCTACTCAATCCAGCCAATCATAGTATAGGATTTTAATAAACTATCCTATATTTTTGTATGTATGAGAATAATTTTAATACTCCTTATTACATCAGTCCTATTTACCCGTCTCAATGCACAGCGTTATGTTTTGACCACTAGTACTTCTACTTACACTGAGCTTACTAATGCAACGAGCTTAACACAAGGTAGCACATGGGATGATCCAGCATATAGCGTGCCTATTGGATTTGAATTTACTTTTTACGATACTTCATATTCCTCTATCTATTTTGATCCTCAAGGACTAGGATGTGAGCTGACCTTTAGTGAAACAAATACAGGCATAAGTGGTAATATATATTCTTTTGGGGCTG
>JBDNFQ010000368.1:0-23134 GCA_041689715.1 Bacteroidia bacterium | reverse complement strand
GTCAAAAGTGTTTTATTTTTCTAACATTGCAAAGCTTAATAAACAATTTATGTCAAACAATCTGTTAAAAGGAAAAAAAGGAATAATATCAGGAGCTTTAGATAGCAAGTCTATAGCATGGAAAGTAGCTGAGAAGTGTGTAGAACAAGGAGCTGAGATAGTGCTTACTAATGCACCTATAGCTATGAGAATGGGAGCAATAGATGAGCTTTCCGAAAGATTAAATGCACCTATCATCCCTTGTGATGTGACGGATAATGATCAAGTACTAGAGCTTGTAGATAAATCAATGGAACACTTCGGTGGTAAGTTTGATTTTATGCTGCACTCCATAGGTATGAGTCTGAACGTAAGAAAAGGTAGACCATACACAGACCTAAAGTACGATTGGACGCATAAAACATACGACATCTCTGCTTTATCTTTTCATAAAATGATACAAGCATGCTACCAAAAAGAGGCCCTCAATGATTGGGGTTCTGTGTTGGGGCTTACGTATATAGCTGCACAACGTGTATTCCCAGACTACAGTGAAATGGCAGAAAGCAAAGCAATACTTGAGAGTATAGCTCGAAATTTCGGCTATCACTATGGCAAAAAATCAAAAGTACGTATCAACACTATTTCACAATCTCCTACAGTAACTACGGCTGGTAGCGGTGTGAAAGGATTTGATGATTTCATAAGCTATGCAGCTAAAATGTCACCACTGGGAAATGCTGATGCGAATGCGTGTGCAGACTATTGTATATCTATGTTTTCTGATTACACTAAGATGGTTACGATGCAAAACCTCTTCCACGATGGAGGTTTTAGCTACACTGGAGTAAGTAGTGAGGTATTACAATAATTACAACGTATAAATAATGAAAATAGGAGTACTATCTCGTAACCCTAGGCTATACTCTACCAAGAGAATAGTAGAGGCTGGAGAAAAGAGAGGTCACGAAATGGTAGTATTAGATCATTTAAAATGTGATATCTTGATTGAGAAGAAAAACCCGCAGCTTTACTATAAAGGTGAGTTGCTCGCTGGTTTCGATGCTATAATACCTCGAATAGGGGCCTCTGTAACCTTTTATGGCACTGCAGTAGTACGTCAGTTTGAAATGATGAAGGTCTTTACCACTACAGAATCACAGGCACTAGTAAGGTCTAGAGATAAATTACGCTCATTACAGATATTATCTAGGGCAGGTATTAACCTCCCAAAAACTGCTTTTACAGATTACTCTAAAGATCCAGATAGTCTTATCAAAAAAGTAGGAGGGCCTCCATGTGTAATTAAATTACTTGAAGGTACCCAAGGTGTAGGAGTGCTTCTTGCAGAGACTAAAAGTGCCGCTCATTCTGTTCTTGAAGCATTTCAAGGGTTAAATGCAAGAGTAATGGTGCAGGAATTTATAAAAGAAGCGGGTGGTGCAGATATACGTGCCTTTGTGATAGATGGTGTAATAGTAGGAGCTATGAAACGCCAAGGAAAAGAAGGTGAATTTAGAAGTAACCTGCATAGAGGAGGTTCGGCTACCATAATAGAGTTGACCGATGAAGAGGAAAATACAGCTCTAAAAGCTGCCAAAGTATTAGGCCTGGGCATAGCGGGTGTAGACATGCTACAGTCTAATGATGGACCTAAGGTAATGGAGGTCAATTCTTCCCCCGGATTAGAAGGTATAGAAGCTGCTACTGGTAAAGATATAGCAAAGGCTATCATACGATATATTGAACGAAACGTAGACTAATACTTGGTAATACTTAATAAAAAAATAGGCTACGGTAAGACTGTTATTAATCTAGACATAGCTAAGCTACATACAGGAACTCCATTAGATGTTCCAATAATCATACAACGGTCTAAAAAAACAGGCCCGACTATACTACTAACAGCAGGTATACATGGTAATGAAGTAAACGGTGTAGAGATAGTACGTCAACTTATCAATAAGAAGTACAATGTACCTGAGCGTGGCACTATCATCTGTATTCCGGTTGTCAACGTTTTTGGGTTTATAAATCAAGAAAGGAAGTTTCCTGATGGTAGAGATCTGAATCGAGTATTCCCTGGCACTAAAACTGGTCCTCTAGCATCGCGATATGCATATGCCATTATGAATGAAATAGTTCCACATATTGATTATTGTATTGACTTTCATACGGGTGGAGATCATAGGTTCAATTACTCACAAACTCGAATAGATTCCACTGATAAGGAGACATTATCCTTGGCTATAATATTTGGCACTAAGTTTATTCTAAACTCTGCTATACGGGAGAAATCATTTAGGAAATCAGTAACTGATCTGGGCAAAAAGGTGCTGCTGTTTGAAGGAGGCAAATCATTAGACTTAGACAGAATAGTAACCAAACGTGCTATAGAAGGTACTTTAAAAGTTCTGCATCATTTAGGTTTCAGAAGTGATACAGAGGAGATTGCCTCTATTTTAAACATAAAACAGTTTTTGATAACTAAAAGTGTCTGGTTACGTGCTCCTAAGTCTGGTATGTACCGTGGTTTTCAGGTATTGGGTACTTTTGTTGAAAAGGGAGAAATTCTAGGTACTGTATCAGACCCATTTGGTGCAACAGAGAAAGCTATTAAAGCTCCATTTGCTGGGTATATCATCTGCAACAATCAAGCACCTATAGTAAATCAAGGTGACGCATTATTTCGCATAACCACAGTATCTGAGCCTTTATAACTCTACTCCCATTTCAGTAAGCACAGTGTCCGCTTTTCCAAAATACTTCATTACATACAAAACGTATCGTATATCTACACCTATAGAGCGGCTATAGCTCTCGTTCCATGCATAATCATTAATGGTAGCGGTGTAAGCCCGATCAAAGTTTACACCTACAAGCCGTCCTTTACTATCCATTATTGGACTGCCACTATTTCCGCCTGTAGTATCCATATTATACAATAATCCAACGACTACCGCATTATTTACTGGGCTTCTAAGCACATCTGCAGGTTCTATTTTCATTAGTTTATCAAGATATTCGGGCTCCAAGTAGTAATCTGGATTATCTGTTCTTTCGGCCTTTTCTATAATACCTTTTACTGTAGTATATGGACTTGCTACTATCCCATCCTTAGGCTCGTATCCTTTTATATACCCATAGGTAAATCGAAGTGTGCCATTCGCATCTGGTATAAAACTACCTCCATTTACTTCCATCTCTAAATCATTGAACCTAGGAATTATCTCATCAATCTCAGCATTAATTTGGGTCATTTCTGTTTGCATATTCAAGAAAGCACCGTTTACCTTGCTTGCTAGATCTATGAGTGGATCTGATGTTTGAAGTGCTTTTATCAATTTCTTATCTGCCAAATTTAGATATTTTTCTATATTTCGGATTTCGGATTTCGCCCAAAGCGTAGCTGCATAAGCTTTTATGGCTCCTTTATCGTTAGCAAGTTTGTCTGTTTTGAAAATATTGCGAATCGTATTGTCCTCGCTTTGAGAGAGTCTGTAGTATAACTCTGCAAATAGATCTTGCTCCATTTTTTCTTTACCCAAAACACCTCTATATGCATTGAGTTGCTTTAGTATAGCTTCCTTGTTTTCAGTCAAGAAGGTATTGCTTTGTTCTCCTTTTAGTTGACTTATTTTTCCTCCGTAAAGTGCTATAGTGGAGGCCGTATTAAAAATGGTAGTTCCATAAAACTGATTCAAGTAGAGGTAATCTCTACTTAATTCAAATTTTCGTTTATAAAGTGCATCGTTTTTCGCAAATAGCGGCAAGTAATAGGTCTTATCAGGGTTTTTTTGAGCATATTCTTCTAGAGACTTTTGATCCTTGTGAGCCTGTGCTATTACATCTGTACGTTGCAAACCCTGCATTTTCCCTTTGAAATTTTTAGTCACATTACTCAGACTTGCAAGAGTTCCACTATATCTAAGCTGCAGATCTACATCATCACCCATGTATTTATTAATAGCGGCAATTTTATAATCGTACCAATCTGCAATAATGGGAAGCACAAAGTTGTTTTGATAGTCATAGAACTGAGCTGTTTGGTTGCGGTAGGTTCTACCTGGATAACCAAGTATAAAGGTAAAATCTCCTTCTTTAGTACCCGCAGGATTAACTTCTAAATGAGACTCAGGCTTGTAGGGCACTCCATTTTCATAAGCCCTTACTATAGAAAAATCCCCATTATGTCTTGGCCACTCCCAGTTATCTGTTTCACCACCAAACTTACCAATGTTTTTAGGCGGCACATAGACTAGACGTACATCATCCAGAAATTTATATCTAAAAAGTGTATATGACTTACCCACTAACATTTCTGATATCTCTATCACTAGGTTAGGATACTTCTTTTGTTCTTGCTCCTCTAGTGCTTTTATATTCGTTTCTATTAGAGCTTTTTTATCTAATGCACTTACACCTTTAGGTATAGCACTTAATATTGCTTCTGAAACGTCGCTGTACGACTGCGTTATTTTACAAGGGAGAGTGGTCTTGATTTCTTTAGCTTCACTATCTGCATAGAAGCCATTTTTTAAATAGTTAGACTCTGCTGTGCTAGCTTCTGCCACTGAACTAAACACACAATGGTGATTCGTGATTATGAGACCTTGTTCAGATATAAAAGAGCCTGTACATCCGCCTAAACGGACTAGGGCATTGACCAACGCAGGTTTGGACTCATTGTATATTTCGTCTACTTCTATTTCTAAACCAGCTTTCTTTAGATCTAGCTTACTAAGATGACTCATGGTAAATATACCTTCTTCGTCATTAGCATGTTTAAAGGAAAAGAGCCCTATAATAAGAGCTAATGCAACTATTTTCTTCATGTGATTTGTGCTTTTAAGTAAATATTTAATCGAACTGAGAAGCTTGTATAAATTGCTTCAAAGTATCATTTTCAGAATGTTTTATGTCTTTTACCTTGCCTGACCACCCGTTAGTACCTTCATAGATAAAGATTACATCATCACCAATGTCAAATACTGTTTTCATATCGTGAGTATTTATAATGGTCGTGATATTAAATTCTTCAGTAATGCTTTGCAATAATTCATCGATTAGTCTTGAGGTGACAGGATCTAATCCAGAGTTTGGCTCATCACAAAACAAGTATTTTATGTCTAAAGCTATGGCCCTAGCGATACCTACTCTTTTTTGCATACCTCCACTTATTTCTGCAGGAAATTTATCGTTAATACCTGCCATGTTTACCTGCTCTAAGCAGAAGTTCACTCTATCGTGTCTTTCTGCTTTCGTCATATTGGTAAACATTTTTAAAGTAAACTCTACATTCTCTTCTATAGTAAGTGAATCAAAAAGTGCTGTACCTTGAAAAAGCATACCTATTTCTTTTCTTACTTCTCGTAGCTCGAAATACTCTAGATTAGTGAAGTCTCTATCATCATAGAATACATTACCAGATGTAGGTGTAAGTAATCCCACCATACATTTCATCATAACACTCTTGCCGCTACCACTACTGCCTATTATTAGGTTTACTTTACCCGTTTCAAATTGGGTACTGATACCTTTTAGCACTTCCTCCCCGTCGAAGGATTTTCTTACGTCTCTTAATTCTATCATAGTAGCAACTGAGCTAGTAAATAATCTGAAAACAAAATAGCAACTGCACTATATACCACTGCTTTAGTACTACTAGCACCTACTTCTAGTGCTCCACCATTAGTTGTATAGCCTTGAAAACTAGAAACTGTAGTTATTATAAATGCGTATGTAAATGCCTTCACTAAAGCGAAAAATAAGTTGTACGGTAAAAAGGACTCACGAGCTCCCTGTAAGTACTCTTCAGCGGTAAGAATCCCAGAAGCTTCACCAGCCAACACACCTCCCAAATTACTTAAAAAAATAGAAATAATAACTAACATAGGAATCATTATTAGACCAGCTACTATTTTAGGTAAAGTGAGATATCCACTTGAGTTAATACCCATAACCTCTAATGCATCTATCTGTTCACTTACTCTCATAGTCCCTATTTCTGAAGCAATGTGAGACCCTACTTTACCAGCTAACACAAGACAAGTTATAGTAGGTGCTAGCTCTAGCATACTAGAGTCACTCACTATAGAACCTATAACAGGTTTAGCTATAAGTGGAGATATAAGCTGATAAGCAATTTGTAGAGTAGTAACTGCACCTTGAAAAATGGCTATAATAATCACAATGGTGAGTGATCCTACACCAATGTTGTTCATTTCTGTGATAGTTCTATCTATATAAACACTTATCTTTTCTGGTTTAGAAAACATCCCTTTTAAAAAGATGAGATACAAGCCAAATTGAGAGAAAAAGTTCATTTCGGCGGTAAATATACATCCATCTTATAAGGCTTACATATAAGTAGTCCACACTTTGTTAAAAACAATATTACACATAAACTTTGAGCTTAAATCTAATTACATTTGTTTACTAAAATATGTCAGTAGCAGTAGTATCTGGAGGAACAAAAGGAATAGGTAAGGCAATATGTAATCAACTTTTATCAAATGGGTTTAAAGTATACACGTGTGCTCGAACGCTTGACCCTACTTTTAAGCACAAAAATTTAAGTCAAATAAAAGCAGATTTGAGCGATAAAAAAGCCGTTAAGGAGTTTGCTAATACAATATTATCAAAAGAATCTAGTATTGATATTCTAGTGAATAACGTAGGTGTATTTTTACCTGGAAAGATTTTAGAAGAGGAGGACGGCAACTTTGAGATACAGGTAAACACTAATCTTGCATCTACCTATCATCTTACTAGAGCAATGTGTGATGCCTTGAAAAAATCTAGCAAACCCTATATATTTAATATATGCTCCACTGCTAGTATCACACCTTATATAAATGGGGGCTCTTATTGTATATCAAAGTATGCTCAACTGGGGCTTACTAAAGTACTCAGAGAAGAGCTTAAAGAGTTTAGAATAAAGGTAAGTGCTGTCCTGCCAGGAGCCACTCTCACTGATTCTTGGGCAGAATCTGACTTACCAGCAGCTAGATTTATAGATCCTAAGTCTGTTTCTCAAATGATATGGGCCGCATATCAATTACCCGATTCTACCGTAATGGAAGAAATACTAGTAAGGCCTATGGAAGGCGATATAAGTTAGTTTTTCTTGCTTTATACTGACAATTTTTAAACTTTATACTATGTAAATTTGAAGAATAAATTACTTTTGTAAAAAATTTAAGATACCAACAAATGAAAAAAACATTACAACGTTTAGCACTATCTTTACTTCTTGCAGTTACTATGTTGCCAACATTAGCCCAAGAGCAAGTAAAGCTTACAGGAGAGAAAGCCAATGAAGTACCATCATCACTAGATCCTACATCTTACCAAAAAAACAAAGATTTATATTCCAATTGGAAATTTCCTGTAGATGCGGTTGGTCAGCTGACGCAATTAGATAGGTTCGTAGGATTTTTGTTTCAAGACTCTACTGTGAAATTTGTACCTTCCTCAGGAGAAGCTAATTTTCAAAACACTCATGCTGTAGGAGTAGCATTTACTCCAAATGATCCTAATTTGGAACTAACTGATGATAATGTAGTACTATCAAGATACAATGAATATAAGGTAGACTCAATTTATTTCCCTTATCTATACGTCAGAAACATTGATTCTATTGCAATTGACACCTCTGGAAATATGGCTAAAGTTGTTGATACGTTAGTTGTTCAATTTTTTAAATTCCCTAACCTGGGAGGTGGATCTTTTAACACAGCAGATCCAGAAGTTTACTTAAAAAACACTAACTTCACTAAGAAAATTCTAGGTGCAAATAATGCAGCTTTCACAATGAAGATTCCGTTAACAGATGAAGATTCTACTTCGCTGCCATCTGAAGCAGGATGGGGTACTAAAGGAAGGATAGTTCCATTACCTGCTGATTTTAATATGGCAAGTGACGGAGCATCTGGAGAAACCTTAGAATTTAGAAACGCATTCGGATTTATGATTTCATTCAAGACAATGGTTCCTTTTAATGCTGGTGACACTTTGGAAGCTAGAGATGGTTCTGAGATTACTAAAAAGTTGAATTATTTTGGTCATTCACTTTTCAGTAATGGTTCTAATTCTCAAATTGCACAAAAAGAGTATATTAATAATTCTTGGTGGGTTAGAAGCGAGCATTTATATGGAAATGCTAGTTCAACTGGATGGACAAATAGCATCCCTGGAAATGCTTATTTTGAGGACCGATATTTGAATTATGGTGTACATATTACAACGCAAACTTTAAATACTGATGAATTAGACAATAACATGAAGTTTGGAGTTTATCCAAACCCAGTATCTACAAGAGAGCAGCTTAAAGCTGATTTTAGATTGAATAATGCATCGGAAATAAATATTACCATATATGATATCCTTGGAAATAAGGTTTTAGATGTGGTTAATGGTTTCTTCACAAGTGGAGAGCACAAAGTAGATGCTAATATTTCAGGCTTAACTCCTGGAATGTACATATATACTGTAAGAGCAGGAAATGCAGTAACTAGCAAGAAAATATCTGTTATAGATTAGTCAATATATTGACATAATAAAAATCCGCAACTACTATTAGTTGCGGATTTTTTTATTTAAATCAATCCCGGAGTTGGAGAAAAAATTAAATCTTCGATGGAGGGTCCATCAACCAACTGCTCCCTGAATTTATCAAAGGACTCCTTTGTTTCTTTAGAAAGAACATCTTGCAGTTTCAGCATAAAATCGTCAGAGACTACCATAGGAGAGTGCTCGTATACTAATCGGTTATTTTCTATAATGGCACTCACGGCAAACTCATCGCAAAGCCTAGTTTCTTTCCCAGTGAGTGAACAACGCTCTATCCAACTATCTAAGTTATACTTCTGGGTACCATGAAGGTAATCTAGTTTATGTGTCAAGTGGGTGTTATGCTTCGCAAATAAGGCACTTATAGCAGATCTGCTATCCTCTGATATCTCACTACCCATACTAGTGGCACAGCCCCAGCATATAGCGTATTCATACACTATTTCTTTACTGTTGAGCATCTTGTTCTGTTTAAAAACCTTTTCGATGCCATATTTATTGAACCTTGAGAGTGGCTCAGTACAGAACGTGCAAGTATCAAAAGGGCTATCCGTTTCATAGCTATGAAAAAAGACAGGAATACCTTCGCTTAAATATTTCTTAATGTTATCCATTATACGTCGGTAAAAGTATTACTTTTGCAAAAATTTTCAGCAATGGGCGTTACAAGATTAGAAAGAAAAGGTAGAAAAAATAAGACAGTAGCAAAGGTTAGAGTAGCTACTATTAAGAGGTTAAAAAGTAAAATTTCTGTAGAGTCTCCCAACAAGGAAGATTCTGGAATAATTATAGGTGATGTAATGGATGTGCTATCTGAAATGAAAGCAAAGCCGGCACCTAAAGCTAAGAAAAAAGAGGAGAAGGAGGCTGAACCTGCAATAGAAGAATAATTCACTCCGTGTTATAATAAACAGAAAAGCCCGATGATTTTTGTCATTGGGCTTTTCTGTTTTAGGCAAAATTGTAATATTCTAATCTGCCAGAATTGATCGAACACATAAAAATCTGTCTAAACTAAATATAGATAGTCATACCATAAAGGTTAATGATATTGGTCGTAGTTAGGTTTTTTTTGCGACTAAAAAATAACCATAATATATCCTTTCACTTAGTAAAAAAACTGACGTCAAACAAGAACCATCAAGGCCTCCTTGTAAGTCGACCAGAAAGATTGGATCATAATGAATATTGAGCTGTTCAGATTTGATAGCTGAGATTCAGCTTAAAAAGAAGACATCGACCATAAGAATATTGGTTTATAATAGTTAGCCTTGCTGTTTTAATACGGGCTGCTTATAACCGGTATAAAACTCGCAGATAGCTCTATAAGCCCAGTAAAATGAAGTGATAAAAAAAGAATGTGATTGACAGCAGAAACCTGACAGGCATTTTATGCTTCCTGCTAGCGTAGCAGAGTTACTACTCCGTTAGCTACTTTGTTTGCTATTAGGCCATTTTCTATTCCAGTCCAATTAGCTACCCAAAAATATACTCCATTGGGGCACATGACGTCCTTGTAAGTTCCATCCCAGCTTATATCTAGGCTTACACTTATAAATAGCTCTTCTCCCCACCTGTTGTATACCTTTATTTGATAACTTCCAAGCTTAGGACAGTCTATATAAGGGTTTAAGGTTTCATTTAAATTGTCATTATTAGGCGTGAAACCTGTCGGAAAAATCAGATTACAATAGCAATCAATTAAACTTACTTCAAAAAAAACACTGTCGCTACCACATACATTTTCCGTTTTTACGATTAATTCTCCATCATAGTTTTTTAACACAAAATCATTGCCAGTAGAAGTATTATTCCAAACTACATCTCCGTGTAAATTCACTGCAGTTAAAATAATTTCTTCATTTTTACATAGTACTACGTCGTCTAAGTTTTGTAAAAATGGCGGGGTAACTTCACTTATATTTATAGTATCAGATTTTATACAGAGATCATTAGCTCTTATCTCTACCCATGGGTTAGACGAAGAGGTAATATCAACGCTAGAAGAAACTGAGCCATCACTCCAAAAGTATGTATAATTATTACCCATAGGTGCTACCAGGGTTATGGTATCGCCTGTACACAAAACGGTATCTGGCCCCAGTGTGAAAGGAGTAATGACTATTTCTTTCACTTCAAAATCAGTGTATCTTATGCCACATTCGTTTGTTGCTTGTAATCTGCCATTAAAACTGGAAGAAAAATATTTCGAATCTGAATCACTTAAATCCGGCCAACTAAGTACTGCATCTGTAGGAGTGTACGTTACACTTAATTCTGTTGAATCACATTCACAAAACAAGCTATCACCGCTTATTATAAATTGAGGTGAATTATTAGTGCGTATGGTAAAAGAATCGTCAGCATAACATACTCCTTGCCAAGCACGTAATTGGTAAAAATTAGCCGTTTGCCAATAGGTATATGCTTGTACACTTCCGTTACCCCAACGTACGGAGTCATACTCGTTTCTTAAATCGAAATTATATCTTGTGCCATTGCATAGCAGTGTATCGTTGCCTTCATCCATAATAAAAGGCTCATCAATAGCTATCTCTACAGTATCCAAAAACACATTGTTACATCTATCTCTATACTCTACATAGTAGGTAAATGGTATGGTGGAGGAGCACTCAGGATTCTTTATAGTATTATCATTAAGATACAGATTTGGGGTCCACGTATATGTATCATCATAACTTTGCTTTGCATTCAGCAAAGTAGTCTCACCTCTACATATAGAAAAAGTATCTGGTATTAGAATATCATCTCTTAGGCAAGCTGTTTGCGTATTATTTTCACCTCCAGTAGCTGAGGTAAATCCCCAAAAAACAGAACTTTCTCCACCAAAAATAGAATTTGGGATGTCAATATTAGCCGTTTGCCTTAGCGAACAATCAAACCATACTTTAATCTGCTTTGCAGCAGCACTCCAAGTTATTCTCACGAGATGGTTCTGACCATCTTCAATATTACCTCCACCCGGTAAAGCAGGAACAGGTGCACTGATACTATTTACACTAGTATGATTTACACTACCATTTCTCAGAATGGCTATATGATCATTAGTGATATCTCCTATGCTTGCATTATAGTAATCGTCGAACTCTATACCGAAACTAGGAGAGAAGCCTTCAAATCCCATACCACCACCTTGTTGGCCAATAGCAGTATTGCCCACAGTTTGAAGCACGAAAACAATACCATCTGCCCCACCATCCTTACTACCAAAATTTAGTTCAAATTCTAAATCAAAATCACCTGATAAGTCTAGCTTATCTGCATACCATACTGATCCCAGCTGCCAGTCCATGGCAGACGTAAGTTGATAGCAAGATCCTCCAATGGCTTTTGCATTTCCGTTTGCAAAGTAGGATTGAGCTAAACTACTTATACTTGCACAAAACAATATGGCTATTTGAATAAGTAATTTCAATATCTTCTCTGCAAAAATACTTATAGTTAAAAGAACCACAACCGTTGATGACATTTATAGATCAAACCGGATATAAAATTACATTGGATAGACATCCTCAGAGAATAGTATCGTTGGTTCCATCACAAACTGAGCTACTTTACTGCCTAGGAATTGTGCCCATTGCTCAAACTATCTTCTGTGTACATCCTGCCCAATATTTTAAAGGATCTGATAAAATTGGCGGAACAAAAAACCTGAACTTAGCAAAAATAAAACGTTTAAAACCAGACATAATAATTGGTAATAAAGAAGAAAACCTACAAACAGAAATAGAAACATTACGTAAGGACTTCCCTGTTTGGTTAAGTGATATTTACACTTTGTCAGATACGAATAACATGATTCTACAAATAGGTAGACTGTTGGATAAAGAGAAAGAAGCAGAATTACTAGTTGCTTCGATTGAAAGAGATTTTTCTAAAATCAGTATTGTTAAAAAGAAACTAAAAGTACTATACCTTATCTGGAGAAAACCTTATATGGCGGCGGGAATGAGCACATTCATTAATGAAGTGTTAAAATTACAAGGGCTAACAAACAGTATATTAGAAACAGATAGTAGATACCCAGAGCTAAATATAAATCAGATCATAGCATATAATCCAGATAAAATTTTTCTTTCTTCAGAACCATACCCTTTTAAGGTCAAGCACATAGCCGAACTGCAAACTAGTTTACCACAAGCGAGCATAGAATTAGTAGATGGTGAACTGTATAGCTGGTACGGACCCAGATTACTTAAAACGGCGTCCTACTTATCTAAGAAATCATCTCCTTAATATCAGATTTAATTTTATTTGCTAGGCTATCAGCTACTCGCATAGTGCTGCCTTCTGCATATATTCTAATGATAGGCTCAGTATTAGACTTTCTAAGATGTACCCATTCTTCATCAAATTCAATTTTTACACCATCTATAGTATTGATAGGCTGCTTTTTATACTTCTCTTGAAGTTGAGTAAGTATGCTATCTACATCTATATCAGGAGTAAGTTCAATCTTATTTTTACTAATAATAAAAGTTGGGTAACTTGCTTTAAGATGGCTCATAGGTTTACCACATTTTGCTAGGTGACTAAGAAATAAAGCTATACCTACCAAAGCATCTCTACCATAGTGAAGCTCAGGCAGAATGATACCACCATTACCTTCTCCCCCAATTATGGCATCTGTTTCTTTCATCATTTTCACCACGTTCACCTCTCCTACTGCACTAGCAGCATAGCTAGCACCATGTTTTTCTGTGATTACTTTTAGGGCTCTGGTACTACTTAGATTAGAAACCGTATTTCCTTTCTTGTGGCTCAATACGTAATCTGCTACAGCCACTAGAGTATACTCTTCTCCAAACATGTCTCCGTTTTCTGATACGAATGCAAGTCTATCTACGTCTGGATCTACAGTTATGCCTAAATCTGCATTATTTTTTAATACTGTATCTGATAGATCTTTAAGATGCTCAGGTAGTGGCTCAGGATTATGCGGGAACTTTCCTGTTGGCTCGCAATAAAGCTCTATAATATTTTGTACACCCAGTTTTTTGAGCAGTGCTGGCACAGCTATACCTCCAGTAGAATTTACAGCATCTACGGCTATTGTAAAGTTACGTTTTCTTATAGCTTCTACATC
Source organism: Bacteroidia bacterium (assembly GCA_041689715.1). Classification (GTDB taxonomy): domain Bacteria; phylum Bacteroidota; class Bacteroidia; order NS11-12g; family UBA9320; genus UBA9320. The sequence continues at coordinate 9,474 of JBDNFQ010000368.1, read as the reverse complement.
TACCAGACTTAACTTTATTATTTCGTCAATATGCCAATCTATAGTACCTTCCATAAGTTCGTATGATCCAATACTCTCTATATCATTGTATTCAAAATCGCTTGATTTTACTTTAGCAATTATATCGGCTCCTTGCTCTGCCGATATAAATTCTCCTTCTGCATTTAGCAACTTGAGGGCATTCCATTGTTTAGGATTATGGCTTGCAGTCAGTATTATACCTCCAGCTGCCTTTTCTTTTACAACTACCATTTCTACTGTTGGCGTAGTAGATAAATCAAGGTCTATTACATCAATCCCCTTGCTCATGAGTGTGCCACAAACAAGTTTGTTCACCATTTGGCCAGAAAGTCTAGCATCTCTGCCTACTACAACCTTCTTGTTATCTCCTGTAATTATAACATCTGCAAAAGCTGTGGTATATTTCACAACATCTATTGGAGTAAGTGATTCGTCTTCCTTCCCTCCTATTGTTCCTCTAATGCCCGAAATCGATTTTATTAATGTCATTTATTGTTTGTCTCTGCAAAAAACGGTCCTTTTAACTTTAATATTTCCTAAAAACTAAAAAACATATTCTCATTTTAAGTGTGCACTACTTAAAAAACTATACACTGCAGCATTTGGCATACTTTTGAACTCGATGAAATATTTTTATTACTTATTGGTTTTGTTATTCCTAATCTCTTGTAATGAGAGTGACGTAAATTCAGTTTCTATAGGCTTCTATAATTTAGAAAATCTCTTTGACATAACAGATGATCCTGAAACAAACGATAATCAATTCACACCAAATGGCGATAAAAAATGGGATAAAGTCAAGTATACCGAAAAACTCCAAAACCTAGCCAAAGTTATCAGTCAACTAGCAGATAATAAATATCCTGCATTTTTAGGAGTATGCGAGATAGAGAATAAAAAAGTACTGCAAGACTTAGCTAATCAACCTAGTTTAAAACAAGCAAACTATAGCGTAGCTCATATAGAATCGCCAGATGAACGTGGTATCGATGTAGGATTTTTATACAATAAAAGCATATTCACGGTGAAAGAAATCACTGCATATCAGCCAGATTTAAGCATTTATAAAGATAAGACTAGAGACATATTATATGTCAAAGGGGAACTAAAAAATGGTGAGACACTTCACTTTATTATAAACCACTGGCCAAGCCGAGGCGGAGGAATGAAAGAATCTGAGCCAAAAAGAATAGCTGCAGCCAAAACTTTACTCTCCATTCAAAAAGAAATACAAGCAAAAGATCCTGATTCGAAAATTATAGTGATGGGTGACTTCAATGATGAACCAAGCAATAAAAGTATTGCTAAAACCTTAAACGTAGCGTGTGATATTGAAAATATAGAGGACAACCAATTATTCAATGCTTTCTGTCAGCTAGAAAAACAAGGCTACGGAAGTTATAAATACAAAGGCTACTGGGATATGTTAGATCAAATAATGATCTCTAAATCTTTAATTACAGATACCTTAGGAATACATTTCACTCCAAATTCAGCCGCTATAAAGTCTGAAAGTTGGATGATTCAAACGGGTAAGTATAAAGGATTCCCTCTACGAACCTATGGAGGTAATGAATACTTAGCTGGCTATAGTGATCATTTCCCAGTGTATATAGGCCTCAAGGGTAAGTAGAACAGTGCTATACTGTTCATATCACGTGAATAAACGGCACTAGACAAAAGCGTTTAAAATACTATACATTTGTATTGCAAAATGGCTTATCGCTGTTCGCTTTGGCGGAGGGAGGAAAGTCCGGGCAACATAGAGTAGTGCACCTCTAGAAACAGAGGGTATTTGGCTAGAAACAGCTAGATAACAGAAAGGGTAGCAGAAAATAACCACCGTTGATTTATCAGCGGCCAGGGTGAAAAAGTGAGGTAAGAGCTCACACGCTCGGATGGTAACATTCGTTTGGTACAAACCTTGCACGTTGTAATACCAAGTAAACTATAGGTTGAGGGCGGCTCGTCCGATTTTGGCTCCGGCCAAAAACTATAGAGGGTAGGTAGCGTAGATAAATGATAGGCATTCGCCTCGGCGAATACAGAACCCGGCTTATAGTTTTGCATTTTTTATTTTAACAAAAAAGAAGTAAATCAAGTTATGGTAAGAATATTAATAGTAGACGACGAACAAAGCATACGAGAAACATTACGAGAGATTCTAGATTACGAAGGGTATGAAATAGAAGAGGCTGAAGATGGAGAAAAAGCACTCAGTCTTATCCAAAAGTTTAATTATGATGTGGTATTAGCTGATATCAAAATGCCAAAACTAGACGGATTAGAACTTCTAGAGAAGGCAAAAGAGATAGCTCCTGAACTACCTTTTATAATGATATCTGGACACGGTACTACGGAAACTGCTGTAGAAGCTACCAAAAAAGGTGCCTTTGATTTTATTACTAAACCACCAGATCTTAATAAGTTGCTTATTACTGTACGAAATGCAGTAGATAAGAATAATCTAGTAATTGAAACTAAAGTACTAAAGAGACAAATAACAAAAACTCGTGAAATTGTTGGAGACTCTCCAAGTATTAAAAAAATTAAAAAAACTATTGAGAAAGTAGCCCCTACCGATGCTAGAGTTCTAATAACTGGCGAAAATGGTACAGGTAAAGAGCTTGTAGCTAGGTGGATACACGAGAAAAGCAATAGGGCTGACAAACCAATTATAGAGGTAAACTGTGCTGCTATACCTGGAGAATTAATAGAAAGTGAACTCTTTGGACATGAGAAAGGTTCTTTCACATCTGCTATAAAACAAAAGCTAGGTAAGTTTGAAAAAGCCAGCAGTGGCACCCTGTTTTTGGATGAGATAGGTGATATGAGCTTATCTGCACAAGCTAAAGTACTAAGAGCTTTACAAGAAAATAAGATAACAAGAGTAGGGGGAGAAAAAGACATAGATGTAGATGTGCGTATAATAGCGGCTACTAATAAAGACTTGATGCAAGAGATAGCAGATGGTAACTTTAGAGAAGATTTATATCATAGAATATCTGTCATAGTAATACATGTACCTACCCTTAATGAGCGTGTAACAGATATACCAACTCTCGCAGAAAAATTCATGGAAGAAATTTGTGAAGACAATGGAATAAGCAAGAAACAATTTACTGCTGGTGCCATGGATGCTCTTAAAAACATCTACTGGAGTGGTAATATAAGAGAACTACGCAACATCGTAGAAAGACTCATCATCCTTTGCGACCAAAAAATAACGGAGGATGAAGTGCAGTTATATGCTAACAACGGCAAGAAAAAACCAGGAACTATAGATGCTATTACAGAGTTTTCTAAGTTTCAAGAGTTTAAGGACTATGCTGAGAAAATGTTTATTGATGCGAAGCTAAAAAAGAACAATTGGAACGTTGCTAAAACCGCTGCTGAAATAGACATACAACGAAGTCACTTATACAATAAGATTGACAAATTTGATCTCAAAAGAGATAAAAAGTGATTGGTGAAGACGTTGTCAAAGCCTCAGAAATATTAAGAAAAGGAGAGCTTGTTGCTATTCCAACGGAAACAGTATATGGCCTAGCAGCAAACGCTTTGGATCCTAGTGCCGTTGCCAAAATATATGAGGCTAAAGAACGTCCTAGCTTTAATCCACTCATAGTACACGTTGCCAGCATCAAAGAGGCCAAAAAGTACGTCACAGAATTTCCGAAAATTGCTGAGCAAATAGCGGAAGCCTTTTGGCCTGGTTCAATTAGCCTGCTCCTTCCAAAAAATTCTATTATTCCTGACTTGACTACGGCAGGACTTCCTAATGTTGTAATTAGGGTGCCTAATCATCCTTTAACTCTGGAACTATTAAACCGTCTTGATTTCCCTCTAGCAGCACCTAGTGCTAATATTTCTAATACTGTAAGTCCTACTACCGCAAAACACGTACAACTAGGGTTAGGTAATAAATTAGAGTACATATTAGACGGCGGCAAGTCCACAATTGGCTTAGAAAGCACCATATTAGCACTAGAGCAAGAAAATCTAGTAATATTACGAGAAGGGGGCGTAAGTAGAGAAGATATTCTAGCTAAAACAGGTATTAGAATAAGTTCTAGTTCTAGTGAAAACAATCAAAGTCCAGGCAATTTTAAAAAACACTACAGCACCTCAAAACCGCTATACATAGTACAAGATATTAATAGATACATACATAGAAATCCGAGTGGTCGCTACTCTGCTCTACTTTTTGAAGAAAAAAGTGTTTTATGTACATCATACTTGCTTTCAAAAAGCTATTCTATGGCAGAGATAGCGAACAACTTATTTGACTTCATGAGAAGGGCTGATATTGACAGCTCAGATTATATATTAATAGAGCCCATAAAAGAGATAGGCATAGGACGAGCAATTGCAGATAGAATTGCCAGAGCAGCTAGTGAAATTTGAGTCTATTGTAGACAAAAAAAGCTCCTCATTGTATTGAGAAGCTTTCAGTACCCGGAACCGGGGTCGAATAACACATCATAGATACTTCAATACCACATTATTACGATACATCTCCTATCAAAAGGGTAACAATAAGGGGATTGTTTTTAATGGTATTAAAAACTGTCCTAAGAATGGGAAGGCTACAACATCTTCAGAATGAAGATTATATTTTTAAGATAGCTAAATTAACATACTTTTTAAAAATATCTAAAGGTGTTCTATGCCCATGGTTTTCCTTATAAACATTGAAATTCATTTTGCTATAGTACAACTCGCTTTCAATTGGGGATACTACATCATCCTTTTCCCCCAATACAACGTTACCTTCAACTTCTTCTATTCCCAAAAAAACAGATATTCCCAATTCACTTAAGTATTTAGCTTTGTTAATAGTAGCTGGATTAAACAATAATAGTGTTGTATTGATGTGGGTCGCTATGCACTCTGAAAATAACCCCCCCATACTACTTCCAATTATTAAATCTGGCTTAAAATCAACCATTTTTTGCAGCGTATCTTTAAATAAATCTTTTGAATGTTCCAAGTAAAGCATCTGCGGAGCAAATGTTTGTCCTAAGCTATTTAAAAACACTACTTTTTCTCCTCCTTGCTTACTTTCGAGGCCGTGTAAATATGCTATTTTAATATTCATATCTTTAATTGAAAAAGGTACCTATCTTAAAGAGGGATTGCATTATAATAAATTACTTTCGTACCATTCATAACATGCTCAAACTCGATCTCATCAAGCATATTGCCATTATCCATTTTTGTTACTTTCTGTTTGACACGTTTAAAGTGAAATAATTTAAAAAGTAAATAACAACCTCTAATACTTAAGTTTTCTAATGGATACTCTTTTCTGAAACCCTTACCCGAAACAATTTGTTTACACCCCGATTCCATTTCATCAAGATCTGATTTACTCCAGCTCTCATTAGGTAAGTTGAAAGCATCAGTAGACCTGTATTTTTCAGTACCATCCTGTAAATAGCTATATGCCTTTGTATGTATATACGGGAATTCGTTATTTATAAAGAGATCGGACTCTTCTTCATTAAGTTCATCCATTAACTCATCCAATATCTCATAGTTACTTTTCATAATGTCTAAAGTTTTTAGCCGCTTGATTATTTTAATTATTTAGTTTTAATGTTATTTTTAGTTATGATAGAATATCTTTCATTACACTATTGATTTTAAATGTTCATATATCATTACCATCGCTAAGGTGTCTAATTCACAATAATTCTTCAGTGCGTCTGAAATTTTTGTTCGTTCTTCTTCGGTCATATCCGTGTACTGTATCTTTCCGTAGGCAGTTAATGCAGCACCTCCATCATCTATATTTTCTATTTCGGATAAATAATTTTCAATATCATCTTGGCTGAGTCCTTTAAATAATTCGGGTAACATTTTATAAGGGCTTACCACAGTTCCATTTTCTTGTTTTAACCAAACATGACTTGCAGGAAAATTTTTACTACTTAAACCAATATCGCCTATAGGGTTACAATATTTACCCTGGATTAGTTGACTTGATTCTAATATAGCAGGAAGCACTTTTTTAATGGAGTTTGACCCAAAGGTATGTGGATTGTAGTAATACTTTTTTATAACGTCACAAAGGTCAACCATATTCCTTTCTGGTGTTGGCCAAGGATTAGGGTGTTTGTCTGTAGGTTTACTTATAGACTCAATAAAAAGAAGGAGCACATCTTTTAAAATATAATCACTTTCTTTTAATTGGGTGTGAATTGCATTTAAAATAGTGTTTTCATGGTTTGAAAACCTAAATACAGTTCCATTATCATGTACTAAGGCATCATGAAGATGCTGCATAAATTTAAAGTTAGGGAATTCTCCTGGAGTAGTATTAATATATTCGTTGGCATGTTCAATACGTCCATCCTCATAATAAATATGATGTGAAAATTGAAATGCTATTTGTTCATAGGGTTTTCTTCCAATATGGAATGGTAAAGGCACTGTAGAAGTTTCAAAATCGATAAAGTGTAAAGGAAAATTCCAAGAATTAATCTCGGCCCTTAAACCTTCTACATCTACGAAATCAGTGGAATCATTATCTCGTTCCTTTTCAATTTGAATCCATTGACGCTTTGTACGAGACATATGCCCATCTACTTCTTTATATTTAATATCCTCTGGTGTTAATTGTTCTTTAAAAAGTAGACCTTGCTCCAACAATTTAGGGTCTTTTAAATCCCAAACATTAAATATATTGGGTTTTTTAAAATCATTATCTGTCCAATTATATTGGGTTTTAAAACAATGATCAAAGCCAGATTGTTTTTTTATACCATCTTCAGTAGTATCCTTTTTAAACTCACATTGTTTACAAGCAGAGAAACTTGCAGGCCAATTGGGATAATAATTATTTATTCTGATGTCTGAAAGTAATGTAATGGCATCTAAAAAATTTAAATTATCATAGTATTTATGCGTATTATTATGAATATTCGAAACTAATTCTGATAAATCTTCCTCCCACAATAAGGACGTTCCCATTTGACTCACATTATCCACTAAAACATCCACTTCTGTGCGTTTGTCTGTAGTTTGCTTTACACGAAAAAACTGATTTAATCCTTCAACTGTAGCCACCTTCGTTTTATCAACCAAGCATAAATATGGAGTAATTTTGCAATCTGGTAGACATAATTGGGCTACATGAGTTTGAAAGGCTAAATCAAAAAGATACGGTTTCCAACTAGTCACTAGTTTTCCTTGTATACCAATAAAATTACAAGGATCTGTAGGGTCTATTGACTTTGCTTTAACCTCTATTAATTTTATTTTATTACCTTCCTTTACTAAAACATCTGTTCTAATAAACAAATTATTTACATAAAAAGCCGCCTCATAAATTATTACATTTTCAAGTTTTAAAAGCTCGACTGTTTGATCTGCTAAGTCTTTATAATCATGATTATCATAAGGAGCATCTACTAAAATACCATTTGGATAATGAAGCCTTGCATATTCCTCTATTTGAAAGCCTCCACTTGCTAGTGCTTTCAGAAATGTATCTTCATTTTTTGTATTGTGGTACTTCTTTGGACTATTGGAATAGAATAATTTATTAGGACATTCTAAGCCTTGTTTAAAGTGTGATTTTGAGAGTGCTTTCATAATAAATAATTTAATACCGCTTCCCAATTAGGATATGTTTCAGAACTAAAATGTATCCACTCACCATCAAATTGAGCGGCTCCATTATTTAGCCTGTAATCTATGAGTACATCTCCTTTCATTAGGTCTTTACGGTGCGTTAATATAAGTCTTTTTTTATTTTATCTCCAAAATTATCCGCTAACCACAGCCGTTTATCGGTCCAAGCCGAAGGATTGTCCCAAGGTGCAGTAGATAGAAAATAAATCTCATAGCTATTGGCTTCTAAAAGTTGGTTAACACCCTAGACCTCCAAACCAAGTGTGACGTTTATCACTTGAACTTAAGAATTTAGGGTAGGCGATGAATGAAGAATTTAATATGTTTGTAATAACTCGTACAAAAAACAACTTAGAAATGGAAGTAGATAAAAAATTAAAAGAATTGCTCACTGCACGAGAAGAGGTAACAAAAGCTTACATGAAGTATACTAACTGGGGGAATATTTCAAGGGAAAGCGAGTGGGATATAGAGAGAGATGGAAGAGCGATTGAGGAATTAAAATCCAAAGATTCGCTTACTTGGGCTATTTTTTGGTTTGGACCTTTAGCCTTAACCTGGATAATATTTACCAAAAGCATGGTTATCATAGGGATCATAGGGATCCCCTTTTTCATGCAACTCATAAAGGCTCTTAAAAATTCTTCAGCCATTAGCAAACATGAAGAGAGCACTAGACAAACTAGAATAGCAATAAAGAACTCTGAAAAGGAAATGGAAAAAGCACTGCTAATACACAAAGACTTGACAGCAGCACAAAATTCTTTAGAAGAAGATTATGCTAAAAAACTACGGTCGTTTTTTCTCGATACCTTTGATAAGAATGAAAATCAAGTCGTTGATGAGTTAGAGACTCCTGATGTGTTCCTACTACTCCTTGAAAAGCACCAAGAAAAAATGATTGCCTTTGAGAAATCCGAAGGTAAGAACTATGTGCAGTTGTTTATACAGGTCCATGAAAGACTTTCTTTAAAGAGGCAAGCTTTGAATAGAACTCTTATTGAGATTCTAAAATCTAAAGATCTAATGGATGAGGAAGTTAACCATAAGAGTTTTGCAGGACTGTTGCGGAATGAGATACATGCTTACAACGTATTGTTAGCAAGTTCTATCTCAATGATATCAGCCCTAATCAGCGATAACAGAATCTTGTTTTATAAGATATACCAGACTTTCGATAAACTTAACGTCTTCAACTCAAATTTTGAAAATGAATCTCTTCAAGAGCTACGGAGTATTAATCAAAACCTACACAAAGTTCTAAATCGAATCGATGAGTTAAACTATTCCATTACTTCAGAATTACAAGTGCTCACCGAAGCAACTGAGAGAAGTACAGAGAGTATACAGACCCATTTAGAGCAGGTTAACAGTACTTTAAGCTTCAATACCCTACTTGCCGGTATAAACACTTACCAACTCTATAAACTCAACAGGAAAAAGATTGTATAAGAACGTATTTCTATTTCTGCTGCTGTAGATAAAAAGATAGACCTTAAAATTAGGGTCATTTAGTGATTTTATTTACCGACTCTATAGCATGGGGATTAGTGCTAATTTTTCATAAATACCTATTATTTTATCAGGCTTGCTACGCTCCTCTTATCTAACCTTTGAATCCGTAATATAGGAAAACCTACATATGCTCAGAAGTTTGATTAAATATTGACTTAGTTTTATAAATATACCTATGAGAATCTATAAAGAAAATGTTCTCCCTTGACAAAAGAACCTTCTTTAAATGTATACTCATCAGCCATAGCAGATCCAGCCATACTAAATCCATACTCTGCATATACATGTAAAGTAGAT
>JBDNFQ010000367.1:0-10984 GCA_041689715.1 Bacteroidia bacterium | reverse complement strand
ATAGAGAAAGTAAATTCCTACGCCAAGAAAGAAATAATAAACGATATAAATTTTTACTAAATACATGATTCATAAGATAGCACCGTCAGTATTAGCCGCAGATTTCGCCAATTTGCAGAGAGATGTGGAGATGGTAAACGAGAGTGAAGCAGATTGGTTTCACATAGATATAATGGACGGCGTTTTTGTGCCTAATATTTCTTTTGGGTTCCCAGTGATGAAGGCTATTCAGAAGCACGCTCAAAAACCGTTGGATGTACATCTTATGATAGTAAATCCAGACCAATATATACAGCAATGTGCAGATGCAGGAGCAGAGGTGATTACCGTGCACTATGAGGCATGCACACACTTGCACAGAACCCTAGGAGCTATAAAAGAAGCTGGCTGTTTGGCTGGTGTAGCGTTAAATCCACACACGCCTGTGCATTTGCTCAATGATGTTTTTAAAGAAATAGATTTAATTTGTATAATGAGTGTAAACCCAGGATTTGGTGGTCAGTCGTTTATAGAAAACACATATACCAAGCTACAACAACTCAGAAATATCTGTGAGGTGAAAAATCACCAACCGTATATAGAGGTAGATGGAGGGGTAAATCTAGACAACTATCAAAAACTACTAGAATGCGGTGCCAATGTATTGGTAGCGGGTAGTTCTGTATTTGCAAGTCCAGAACCAGCTAAAACCATTTTAGCATTGAAACAATAGAAAGACAGGAGCTACGTTACTATTCTTTTGAAAAGAATCTTCCAAATATTTCTAGTACTACTAGTAAGCATAAATTGTAGTGCACAGGCAGTGTCATATCTCACCGGTACGGTATATGATATAGACAATGTAATAGTAAGTAATGCCTTCGTAAAAGTAGCTAGCACAGGTAAGGCTGTGTACACAGATATACAAGGGAAGTATACGGTAGAAGTACCTGCCAATGAATCCATACTTATACAACTTGCCTATTCTGGTGCGACACTAAAAAGAACATTAGGCCCGTTTGCTGTAGGTGAAACATATTATCAAAATTTTAGGTTTAATGCCTCTTTTAGCCTCGGTACTGCCTATGTAAAAGGGGAGCGAGATAGAGGAAGTACTCTTATAGAATTAGATCCCATAAAGATAGAGCGATTTGCTAATGCGGGAGGTTTTGAGCAGCAGCTCAAACTCATAGGTCTTGGGATAAGCTCTGCAGGTGGCGACCAATCTTCTGCGTATAGTGTACGAGGGGGTAATTTTGATGAGAACCTGGTATACATTAACGACATGGAGGTGTATCGTCCCTTTTTAGTACGCAGTGGCCAGCAAGAAGGTTTGAGCGTTATTAATGGAAGTCTAGTAGATAATGTGAAGTTTTCTGCAGGTGGTTTCCAAGCGAGATATGGAGATAAGCTATCCTCTGTGTTAGATATAACATACAGACAGCCAGACTCTTTTGCCGCTTCTGTAGAAGCTAGTTTTTTAGGAGCTAATGTGCACGTAGAAGATAAATCTAAAAACAATCGATTCTCGTATCTGGTAGGAGCAAGGTTTAGAAGTAATCAATATTTACTGGGTAGTTTAGATGTGCAGGGAGATTACAAACCCCGTTTTTTTGATATTCAAACACTGCTCAAATATCGTATTACTACAGATCTAAGTCTTTCCTATCTTACTACGCTTTCTCAAAATAGATATTTAGTTACTCCACAGAGTAGGCAAACTAGTTTTGGAAACGTGAACAGTGCCTTGAGTCTCTTTATAGCCTTTGGTGGGCAGGAGCTTATGGAGTACACCACCTGGATGAACGGGCTTAACCTAGAGTATAAGCCAGAGGGGAAAAGAATAGAGCTAAAATTGAATGCGTCTAGTTATATAACCTCAGAGCGTGAGCACTTTACCATAGAAGGAGCATATCGTCTATCAGAGTTAGAAAACAATTGGGGCTCTGATGATTTTGCCAATGAAAAGGCACTACTTGGTGTCGGGTATTTTATAGACCACGCTAGAAACGATTTGCAGGCTAGGGTTTTTGCCATCAATCAAAAAGGAAAATTTGCATTAGAAAAGTCGTCTATTCAGTGGGGTTTTGGTTTCACCAAAGAAAACATAGTAGACAAGCTGAAAGAGTGGAGATACAATGACAGCAGCGGGTATAATATTAGTACTAGAAACAAGGATAATGCGGGTAATGAGATAATTTTAGATGAGTTTCTGAAAGCGGATATAAATCTGTCTAGCTACAGAGCAAATGCTTATATCCAAAACACCCAGTTACTCAATAAGCGAAATAACCTAAAGGCTACTTACGGAATAAGAACTAACTATTGGTCGTATAACAAAGAGAATGTCATTAGTCCTAGAGTACAATTTTCTTGGCAGCCTAATAAGCAGTTTAATGATACGCTCAGAATTACGCTCATGGACTCACTTCAAAACGTAAATTCTAAGTATAATCAAGATACACTTCGTACTATTTTAGAGCCTAGAACCAAGCGAGATTGGTTATTTAGGTTTGCGGGGGGCTATTATTACCAACCACCATTTTATAGAGAGCTTAGAGGTTTAGATGGAGTATTGAATCCTAATCTAAAAGCACAACGGTCTATACACGCGGTTGTAGGTGGAGACATGAATTTTAAGGCTTGGGGTAGACCATTCAAATTTATTACAGAGGTATACTACAAGCACCAGGATAGAATGGTGCCGTACGTTATAGATAATGTGCGAATAAGATACTTGGCAGAAAACTCTGCACAAGGTTATGCCACCGGGATAGATGCACGTGTGAATGGAGAGTTTATAGAAGGGATAGAGAGTTGGTTTAATTTCTCGCTCATGCAAACTCAAGAAAGAATTTACTATACCAATGAGGTAGGGGAAGAGGTGCTTAGCGACTGGCTAAGAAGACCAACAGATCAACGTGTCAATTTCTCTATCTTATTTCAAGATGAGTTGCCCAATAATCCGAGTTATAAGATGAATCTAGGTTTAGTATATGGTACTAATATGCCATTCTACTTTGATGCAGCCAATAGACAGAAACCAGGTTTTAAGATACCAGCCTATAGAAGGGTAGATATAGGTTTCTCTAAAGTGCTTATGGATTCTAAAAGTGAAAAGAGACCTAAATGGCTCAAAAACTCAGAATCACTTTGGGTTAGTTTAGAGATTTTCAACCTCTTACAGGTTAATAATACCATTTCTTATATACTGGTAAAGGACTTTTCTAATACCGTATATGGAGTGCCTAATTACCTTACAGGGAGAAGAGTAAATCTAAGGTTTATTCTGAAGATTTAGAGGTTTTGTCATCCTGAGCGGACCCGATAGCTATCGGGTCGAAGGGTGAACAAAAGTGGCTATTTCTAACCTGCCGATATGCAGATAAGGTTAGTTCGTGTTTCATGTGTTATTGTGCTGATAATGAATATATTAAAGCGGATAAAATTTAGCAATAAGTAAAAGGGTGTTTTGTATGTCTTTTTATTTTGTTATATTTGGACAATATGAAATTGTAAACACTAGATAGTAACTCCCTTAATGTCGACTATATGGAGAACTTCTAAATGAAAGAAATGTCAAAATAACCAACCAGAAATGCCACCAAAAGCATTTAACGCATAATGGCCAATTGACCGAGGCGAATGATTTTTATGATTTTTAATGAGTATTAAATTAAAAAAAATCAAAACAATGAAAAACGAAAACAAACAAATCATGGCTCAAGGACACGGTTCCTTAAGTCAAACAAATTTGGACCCAACTGGTCCTCAATTAAAAATCAACTTAAACAGATTAAAAAAATGTAGAACTGTATTAACGTTACTGTTCTTTTTCATCAGCAGCATGTCTTATGGCATTTTATATATTTCCAATCCCCCATTTGGTGGAGGTGCTATCAATACTGTATATTATAGTGCCTTGTCGCCTGCTGATAAAGTTAGTGCTGCAAGTGGAATTGTCATTTATACTGGTGGTGAGCTAGTTGTAGATGAAACAATTGATTTTGATCCCAATGCACAGGTTATTGTCCATTCAAATTATACATCAACTGGGTATCCAGGAGGGAGATTAATAATCCGAGAAAAAATGACATGTTCAGCAGGGACATGGCAAGGTATAAAAGTTCAAGGTTCACCCTCAGAGCCTCATTTTAATTCCAACCCAGACGAGAGCATTAAAAATAATGTTGCCGCATTTATGGGGGTAGTGAATTATTGGCATGGACTTGTTGATATACAAGAAGGAACAATAATAGAAAAGGCAGAACATGGTATTTGGTCAGTAAATGGTGGCATAGTTCAAAGCTTTATAGATCACACACAAAGTCCTGCAGAATTTATTGATTGCCAAGAAAGTATATACATAGAGTTTTCTGCTCAGTCTCCTTCAGCTTCTAGAATAAATAGATGTAATTTTTCGTGGACAGATCCCAATATACATGGCTATACAGACTATACTAACTTCAGACATGTTACCATAAAAGAATCTAAGGATATCCGACTGGGTGGGTGTGATATAGTAGGGGAATATGGACTTGGCGTGAAGTATAATACAGATAGCAAAGGAATAGGAGTACTAGTAACTGGTGGCGAATCTACCTACTCTATAAGTGAGGCTGGCAATACGTTTGCTGCGGGTACAGGTAGTGGTTGCATTGCTGTAAAGTATGATTCTGACCCTACTGGCACATATCCGAGCATCATAGCACAGCTTTCTACTGGTGTAGAAGTGCTGGCAAGTGATAGAGGAGCGGTGAATAACACATTTTTTTTCGCTACCATTACGGGAGCTAGAGTGGTAGGAAATTTCGTGGATTTTCACGACAATTTTTTTAGAGCAGATGATTACTGGATGGCCAATAGCTTTAATCTAACACCTGCTGTGAGTAGTAAGCTATGTATAGAACTAGCCTCTGTGAAAGCAGCCTCTATGTATCGTAATACCTTTAGTTACCATAATTTCAACTTTGGCAGTTCTCCATGGCCTGCATTTTCTATGGTATATATTAATGGTTTTACAGGAGGAGAAATAAAGGTGGTAGAAAACATTTTTAATGGTAATGTGACGAATACCCTAGAAACTAAGTATGCACTTACAGGAGGGGGTAACTTGACTAATTTTGAGTGGAGATGCAATACCTTCAATGATTTTGAAACAGCGGTGTCTTATGGCGGTACTGGACCAGCTCTGAATCCTGCGAGTGGCAACAGTGCAAATAATAGTTACAATAATTTGTCTGGCAATTGGGTTGTAAATAATGCTACAGCACAAACAACTTATGTAAGTAACTATTGGTTTTCTTTAGGTCCAAATCAAATAGGGTTGCTAGATGGAGGAGTAGGTGAATCAGCCAATTGTGACATAAATTGCACTACGGATCAGACCAAGTATAAGTATTCTCCTACAGCATCTATAACCCCCACGCTGCAACAAGGTGAAATGGTAGTATATCCTAACCCTAGTAATGGAGCTATTATTTTAGATTTTGGCAAAGGTAAAGCTGGTAATATGACTTTATACAATGCACAAGGACAACAAGTAAGGCAGGCAAGAGTACAAAGTGGAGAAGTGTACAAAGACGCTAAATTATTGCCAACAGGCTTATATTTTGTAGAAGTAGTGTCTGACGGGGATAAAACAACTACTAAACTCATAATAGCAAGATAGTGAGATTTATTCTCATTATAATTTATACCATTATGTACCTGTCTGTATCGGCACAGACAGGTAATAATGTTATAACTCGTTCTAGTGCTTATTTCTATTTTGATGCAGCAGATAATCTTCAGTATAAAGAAATTGGGCCATTTATTCCTTCTTACAGGAATTTTATAGTGTCAAGGTATAATGGAGACGTCTTAATGTATCAAGCAGATGAGGTAATTTATAACTCCATAGGAGATTCGCTGTCTAAAAGGGCATTGCAAATATCGTTAGAGTCCGTGTATATTAATATGGGGGACACTGTGTTTTTTACATTTCAAATAGGACGTGATGCAGCATTATCAGACAGATATACAGACTTATATATGTCAAAGTTTAAATTAATTAATGGAAAACTTATAGCAGATAATGCTATTCAGTATAAGCGAGTATTTGACTTTAATGTACTGCATATAGATGTAAGTATAGATACCTTGGGCCATCCGTGGTTAATACTACGTGTTTCGTCAGATGAATTTAGGGCATTACAGTTTGATCCTAATGGTTCTATTGTTAAAGAGGTGATTTCTGTATTACCTGAGCTTTACGTGCCCAACCATGAATACATATATGAACGTTCTGATGCATTTATCAAAGCAAGTGCTGCCGGTAATCTTCTATCGGTAAGTACCAATGTAGTATACGACTTACCAGATGGTGTACCTAGTCATGGATTTACACTTATAGATTTACTCGATTTTGATAAAGTAAGCGGTACATTGACTTATAGAGAGAGGGTAGCTAGTCTAGTAGATAGTGCTCTATATGACAAGGCTAATCAAATACTTCATAGATATATTCATTGTGAATTTTCATCTAGTGAACAATATCTGTATTATAGGTATGCCACATTATTAGGATATGCTAGTCAAAAAGATTTTGTTTATAGTTATAATATTAACAACAGTAATGATCAAAAGATATATAACTATGACTACCAAAAAGAGCAAGAAGAATGGTATGGTTTTAGTTCTTCGCCAAATCTAAAGCTATTTAATGATGGGAATATATATATCCCCAATGCGTATATAGATGGGACAAGACAGGATGATAGAAGGTACATTATAGATAGAATAGAAAATTGCAATTCTAATAGTCCTGAACTGAAGAGACAAGTATTTATTTCGCAAAAATCAAGAAGAGCCTATGCGTATTTCGGCTACTCCAAGTATAACTATATCCGCACACGACCACAGTATAGGTATGACTGTGCAGCACACGTCACCTTCAGAGATAAGTGCGACTATGCCCTGCCCAATACTAAAGTAAACTACTTTTCAGAAGATATAGCAGGCAGTGGCGTTTTAGTCCCTAGAGGACAGAACCCTACGATAAATTATACTCAAAATGGAGACTACCTCTGTAAAGTAGTACTCAAAAGCCATGAAGGTACTTACAAAGAAATTCACTACGACACCCTAAAAATCCGCATCCCAGAAAAACCAGTAGCAGCATTCACTACTGAGGATACAGTGATATGTGCTTATGTTCCAATAGAGTTTACAAATGAAAGCACCACCGATACCGTACATACGGTAAATGGCGAAAAATGGGTCTGGACCTTTGGAGATGGTACGTCAGAGAGTGTGACCAGTGCGTCCGACCCTTCGACTCCGCTCAGGGTGACGCATACTTACGACAAGCCCGGAATCTATACCGTTTCCCTTTTCTACTCTAACGGTTTCTGTGATAGTACTTTGGTACGCAACCAATACATCACGGTAGTAGATGCCCCTGCACCGGGCTTTAGCATAGATAATAACAGAGGTTGCTCACCTTTCACAGTCACTGTTACAGATACTGTTACCAGGAATACTACCAAGAAAGAATATTTAGTTTCGGGTCAGTTGGCCTTTATGGACAGTTTGCCGTTTAGCGGTAGCTGGGACAAGTACTACTCCCTTCCTTTTGGGGAGGGAAGGGGTGGGGCTTTTACCTTTTCTCAGGCAGGGACGTACTGGATCACCCAACGGCTATACGGCTACACAGGCTGTATCACGCAGCTAGACAGTCAACGCGTATTCGTTACCCCTGGGTTTACAGAGTACGATACTTCACATATAGCAAATGCTACGTATCAAGACGTATCAGCCCATCCAAAAGTAGACGAAGTTATTACGATAAATTGGCCTTGCTTAGAAGATGCAGCTGTACGATATGATCTGTATAGAAATAAACAAAAAATTGCAGAACTAGATGCTCAGCCTTGCGTGTATGGTCAGATGTGGTATGCCGATAGCCTAGAGCAAGCGAGTAAATCTATAGTCACCTATACCGTAGTAGCTATAGACAGTTGCGGTACGGCCACGCAAGTAGGTCGAGTAGGTCAGCCTGTACACGTATCTGGAGAGGTAGTAGGCAATAATGAATTCAGTGTAATAAGCTACACCGCCTACCAAGACTGGAATGTAGGAGAGTCGGAACTAAGCTATGAGCTGCAGACAGAAGATCTACTGGGAGGTTGGATTACTATAAATGAACAAAATAACACCGCTTTATATAATGATTATCAATTTTTAGATATAGCAAAAGCAGGGATACAGCTAGAAAAATGCTATCGGGTAGTAGCTCAGACCGGCACTAGCAAGTCTTCTATTAGTGCTATCTTGTGCTTGCCGTATTCGCCTGTGGTATTTATTCCTACAGCTTTCACTCCCAATGCAGATGGACTCAATGATGTGTGGCGTCCTGTCACCTTTGGTATAGAGTTTTACGAGGTGAATATTTATAACAGATATGGACAGAAGATAGCACAGCTAGACCAAACTAGTCCCGGTTGGGATGCAGCAGAAGCACCTATGGGAGCATACGCAGTTACCATCAGAGCGAAAGGCACCGATAATCTGTGGTACAACTTAAAGAGTACGGTAACAGTGGTGCGGTAACTAATGGCCTAGTAATTTCGGAGATGCTTGTCAGCCTGCTTGTCCGCCGTGGTGGACATATCCGCCGTGGTGGAAGTAACTCGCCTCAGCGGATTGCCTGCCCTCCTCAGGAGGATACCGAAGATTATCAAGGTGAAACAAAGATGCTTGTCATCCTGAGTGATTTTCAAATTTCGAATGGAAATTTCAAAATTGTACCGAAGGGTGTCAAGGAGATTTCACCTGCCAAAGGTCGGGAAAGCTGCTTTGTTTTGGAATGACCATTTCTTATATACTCGTAAAGGACTTTTCTAATACCGTATATGGAGTGCCTAATTACCTCACAGGCAGGAGGGTGAATCTTCGATTTATTCTGAAGATTTAAAGCGATTTTGGGATATTGTTGGCTTCTTCTACAGGAACTAATTCACTAATAATAGGAGCAGATTTAGCGTATTTTACAATTGTCCGTTTCTGCGATAGTCTTACTATACTTACGAATTCTCCTTCCAGTTTTCTGCGAAATACTTCGGTGCCTACTTGGTAGGTTACCGCTATCTTATCCCCTTTACTATGTTCGAAATCTATTACACCTATCGTATAGTCGAAATGATTATTAAGTAGATAGTATTTTCTAAATATATTCAAACCCTCAACTAGCAGTATTCCTACAAAGCAGGTTATAATAAAGTATTGACCTATTCTGCGTTCGTAGTTATATTTCAACGGCTGTTTTATGGATTTTACGAGCAAGTAGGTGTAGATCTCATTCGTAGATAAAGTAGCCGCTGATATGAAAGTTAAATAGCCTAGTGCTGTAAGAAAATAGTCGGCACTTCCCCATTGTTTGAAATGGTGGGTGAAGATGATTTGAAGGCCAGTAAATAAGAGCACACTCAAGCCAATAACTCGAAGGCTCAAAGGAAACTTGGCTAATCCTGCTTCATACTTTTGCTTAATTTTAAGTTTCTTAGCGTCTTCTAGTTTCTCTTCTCTATCTTGCTTACTAAGGGTTCGCCAGTAACTCTTTTGTGGTGTTTTGGAAGCGGTATGGAGTCGCTTTATCTCTATTAAATAGGCTAGTTTTAGCTGCCTGTCATAGGCGACTTTGTTTTCTTCGGTATCTAGTTGTTCTTTAGCTAGATTCAGATATCTAGTCATTTCTTCAGCATCCTGCTCCGTACTCACATCTGGATGGAAGAGTTAAATTTTGGTCTTATACGCATGTTTCACTTCCATTACAGAAGCGTAGTTTTCTAGACCGAGTATTTTGTAGTAATTAACCACTAGTTAAAGTATTGCGAATGTAATAAAGCCTTTGGCATTGAAATCAGGTTAATATATAGTAGAGAAGCAAAATTAAAAAACGACTTTTACCGTTGTACTATTTTATGCGAGCCCTACTTTTTTATATATCTCTAGTATTTATACTTCTTACCCACGGGCAAGAAGTAAGCAGCACCACACAAAATTTTGGTAATGTAAAGCAATGGAATAACCCCATTTTTGAAGTGTCGTACACTAATACGTCTGGTCGCTCACAGCTATTCCTGCCTATCAGATATCAACCAGATGTAGGCGTTAGTTTTAGCAAAGAAAAGCTAGCTCCAGGGGAGTCTACTATCATAAAAATACAATACTACACAGAAGAGTTTGGGAGATTTAGCCAAGATGTAGCTGTATTCATAAGTACACAGAATGCTCCAATTACCTTTACACTTAGAGGCAACATTCAATCCTTTCATCCCGATGCATTTACTATGTGCCCTAGGATAGATAACAGTGGCTTAGTAAGTGGTCCTGGTTTTAATCATACTATTAAAGTAATAGATGCAGATACTAAAGAGCCGCTGACCGATTATGAAATAGTGATAGCCACTACAAGTAGCAAGGAAATTATACAAGCAGATAAATCTTCGATTACGCTTAAGCGAGAAAAGCCCGGTTTTTATTATATCAAAGTAGACAAAGAAGAATACGAAGTGAGTACCATAGAAAAGTATATCAATAGAAATACAAGCGAAACAGTATTTGCACTAAAGCGGATACCGAATATAGAAGAAGAGCAAGAAGAAGATATAGTGGCTATGGTGCCAGAAATTCCGGTAGAGATAAGAATAGAGACTCCAGTGGAAGATATGGAAGAGGAGGATGCAGACGAAAACGCGGAGGAAGAACAAGAAGAAGAGGATGGAGAATATTTTGATTGGGATAACCCAAATAATGAAGAAATAGCAAGGGAAGAACCTGAAGAGCAAGATATTGAAGAGGAGCAAATTGCAATAGCAGTACCTGAGATTATAGACACGGCAGATTTTACTTCAGACGGAACACTCAACACAAGTAAATACACATACAATCATACTCTAGCATCCGAAAGTTTTTAAACCAGAGCTACAAAGCCTCTACATCCCGTTATACACGTAGCCTAGGT
>JBDNFQ010000366.1:0-5641 GCA_041689715.1 Bacteroidia bacterium | reverse complement strand
TCATCTAGTTCTGCGAAACGGAGGTCTGGTGCTATCTTAAGATATAGAGGCTTCCATTTATCTTGAGTATCGCGTATGGCTATAAGAGCACTGAGTATTTTTTTTAGCTCCCCCTTGTTTTGTAGTTCACGCAGGTTGGGTGTATTTGGGCTGCTTACATTTACTATGAAAAAATCGGCTAAGCTATATAATCCTTCGTAGCATTTTACATAGTCGTCTACCGCATTTTCATTGGGTGTAGTCTTGTTTTTACCTATGTTGATGCCTATGAGCATATCGCAGTTTCTTTCTTTCTTTCGGAATGCCTGTAATCGAGTTCTCAATGCTTTTAGTCCTTCATTATTAAAACCCATTCTATTGATAAGGGCTCTGTCTTTTTTAAGTCTAAATAGACGTGGTTTTGGATTTCCACTTTGTGGTTTTGGTGTCACAGTACCTACTTCTATGAAACCAAAATTGAGGGTATGGAGCTCGGCTAGGAATTTCCCATCCTTATCAAATCCAGCGGCTAATCCTACTTTATTTTTGTAGGTAAGTCCGTCTAGGGTAGTGGGCTTAGACTCAAATTGGAATATGCTTTGTACAAATGGCAATTTACTCACGATTTTGAAGAGACCCATAGTGGTGTAGTGAGCCTTTTCTGCAGGCATTAAAAAAAATAGACTTCGAAGGATTTTGTACATCACGGGCAAAGTTGACTTAACATTTTATTAAATTCAACTATGGAGAAAGAAAAATGTATAAAAGTATAAAAGGAGTGTGATTTGAAGTCCTAGGAATTGAAAATAGCTACTCCGTGGTGTTATTTAATATTCGGATTAGAGCAAGTTAAATTTCGAACCTGAACTGTTATTAGTTTGATAAACAATCGAAATTTTTAAGATGTTATTTTAAAAACACAAGTTTTAAATGGTCGATTACGGGGTTTTATTTCATTTTTTTAACTGTAGATATTCAATATAAAATGGTCGCACATTGAATGACTGTATCAAAGATGAGGGAGATTAAAAGCAGCGAAAAAACGGAGTCGATTTGAGCAATATCTCTAGGGGTCTATTTAGAACGCTTTTAATATCAAAATAAAGTTAAGCCCCTTCTAAACACATTGTTAAATTTGTTGTTTTAAAAGTAATCAATATGTCAACCAAAAATCAAGGTTTAACAAGTATAGGAAGAAAAGTGATAATGGCACTCACAGGCTTCTTTTTGATGTTCTTTTTGCTACAG
Source organism: Bacteroidia bacterium (assembly GCA_041689715.1). Lineage (GTDB taxonomy): Bacteria > Bacteroidota > Bacteroidia > NS11-12g > UBA9320 > UBA9320. The sequence goes on along the minus strand of JBDNFQ010000366.1, from coordinate 4,414 downwards.
CATTTATCTATCAATATGATATCTGTCTTTAGTGCAAACTCGTTTAATGAGGTGTCCCACTTTATGGGTACCAATCCTATAGTACAGTACGTTCTGCAGCCAGTGCTTATCTTTTCGGTTATTTTTCATTTTGCTTGGGGGGTGTACCTAGAGTATCAAAATAACCAAGCCAGAGTAGTAAAGTATGCGATGTACAACGGTAGTGCAAATGCGAGCTGGATGAGTCGTAATATGATTATCTCAGGGTTAGCAGTTCTTGCATTCTTAGCACTACACTTCTATGATTTCTGGATTCCAGAAATTGCTTTAAAATATGGTGATGGAGACATGAGTGGCTTTATAAAAGGTACGCAAGATTTCAGATACCACGAGGAGCTAGTACACAAGTTTGCAGGACAGCCTATTAGAGTAGGGCTATATATTCTTTCTTTTGTAATGCTCTCGTTACACCTTTTACACGGATTTCAGTCTTCGTTTCAGTCTGTAGGATATAACAGTACAAAATATACGCCTATCATTAAAAAACTAGGAAACGTATTTGGGATAGCAATACCTGCAGGATTTGTACTTGTAGCTTTATTTCATTTTTTATCACATTAACCAAATTGTAACAACACATATATGTCAACATTAGACGGAAAAGTACCAGCGGGTCCCATTAAAGATAAATGGAAGACCTACAAGGATAAAGTGAATTTGGTAAACCCTGCCAATAAGCGAAATATAGATGTTATCGTAGTAGGTACAGGTCTAGCAGGAGGTAGTGCAGCAGCCACACTTGCAGAGCAAGGGTATAATGTCAAGGCATTTTGCTACCAAGATTCTCCACGTAGAGCTCACTCTATAGCAGCTCAAGGGGGTATCAATGCAGCCAAAAACTATCAAGGGGATGGAGACTCAGTGTACAGATTATTTTATGATACTGTAAAAGGGGGTGATTACAGAAGTAGAGAAGCTAATGTACACAGACTGGCAGAGGTTTCTGGTAATATCATAGACCAATGCGTAGCTCAAGGTGTTCCTTTTGCTCGTGATTATGGTGGGTTGTTAGACAATCGTTCGTTTGGAGGAGTACTTGTTTCTAGAACTTTCTATGCTAAAGGGCAGACAGGTCAGCAGTTATTATTAGGAGCGTATTCTGCGATGAATCGTCAGATAGCTAGAGGTAAAATACAAATGTTTAACCGTCACGAGATGCTTGACGTGGTAGTGGTAGACGGCAAAGCTCGTGGTATTATCGCTCGTAATCTAGTGACAGGTGAGATAGAAAGACATTCTGCACACGCAGTAGTACTGGGTACAGGCGGGTACGGAAACGTATTTTTCCTTAGCACCAATGCGATGGGGAGCAATGCATCTGCCGCTTGGAAAGCTCACAAACGTGGGGCCTATTTTGCAAATCCCTGCTATACGCAGATACACCCTACGTGTATTCCACGAAGTGGAGATTATCAGTCTAAGCTTACCCTAATGTCTGAGTCGCTCAGAAACGATGGACGTATCTGGGTGCCAGCTCTTAAAGAAGATATAACAGCCATACGATCAGGAAAATTAAAGCCTACAGCTATAGCAGAAGAAAACAGAGACTATTATTTAGAACGTAGATATCCAGCTTTTGGCAACTTAGTACCTCGCGATGTAGCGAGTAGAGCAGCCAAAGAAAGATGTGACGAAGGGTATGGTGTCAATGCTACAGGTGAGGCAGTTTACTTAGATTTTGCTTCAGCTATAATTAGATACGGCAAAGAGCAAGCTACGATAAAAGGAGAAGAAAATGCATCTGAAGCTCGTATACAAGAACTGGGCAAGGAGATAGTAAAGGCGAAATATGGTAATCTGTTTGATATGTATAAGCAGATAGCCGCAGAAAATCCGTATGAGACCCCTATGATGATATATCCCGCTGTGCACTATACTATGGGAGGTGTTTGGGTAGATTATAACCTAATGACCACCATACCTGGTTGCTACGCTATAGGAGAGGCTAACTTCTCAGATCACGGAGCCAACAGACTAGGAGCATCTGCTCTTATGCAAGGTCTAGCTGATGGATATTTCGTGCTACCGTATACTATCGGAGATTATCTATCTCACGACATACGTACTGGAAAAATCCCTACGGATACTTCAGAATTTGAAACTGCGGAGAAAGATGTAAAAGACAGACTAGAAGGTCTGGTCAATAATAAAGGAACTCACTCTGTAGACTATTACCACAAGAAACTGGGCAATATCATGTGGGAGAAATGTGGTATGAGCAGAAACGAGCAGGGCCTGAAAGAGGCAATAGCTGAAATCTCAGAACTTAGAGATGATTTCTGGAAAAATGTAAGCGTACCCGGCGGAGCGTATGAGCTAAACCAGCAATTAGAAAAGGCAGGAAGAGTTGCTGATTTCTTAGAGCTAGGAGAACTCTTTGCTAAGGATGCACTAGATAGAAACGAGAGCTGTGGAGGCCACTTCCGCGAGGAGTCTGCAGAGGTAGGTGGTCCGCAAGATGGAGAAGCCTTAAGAGACGATACTAACTACGCGTATGTATCTGCTTGGGAATATAAAGGCAATCCAAGTGATGCGGTGCTGCACAAGGAGCAGTTAGAGTTTAACGATATAAAATTGACACAAAGAAGCTATAAGTAATATGGATAACATGAACCTAACACTCAAAATCTGGAGACAGAAGGAAGCCAATGCTAAAGGTAAGATGGTGGACTACAAAGTAGGCGATATCTCCGAGCATATGTCTTTTCTAGAGATGATGGATGTGCTCAATGAGCAACTTATCAATAGTGGAGACGAACCCGTTTCTTTTGATCACGACTGTAGAGAAGGTATCTGTGGTAGCTGTTCTATGTTTATCAATGGAGAAGCTCACGGACCCGTAAAAGGGACTACCACTTGCCAGCTGCATATGCGTAGTTTCAAGGATGGCGATACTATATTCATAGAACCATTTAGAGCTAAGGCATTTCCAGTTATAAAAGACTTAGTAGTAGATAGAAGAGCATTTGACAGAATACAGCAGTCTGGCGGATTCATATCTGTAAATACAAGTGGTAATACACAAGATGCTAATGCTACTCCAATACCAAAGCACGACGCAGATTTAGCAATGGATGCTGCCGCTTGTATAGGCTGTGGTGCGTGTGTGGCTACGTGTAAAAATAGTAGTGCAATGCTATTCGTAGGAGCCAAAATATCTCAGTATGCTCTATTACCGCAAGGTAAGATAGAAGCAAAAACTAGAGCTCAAAATATGGTAGCTCAGATGGATGCAGAAGGATTTGGTAACTGTACCAATACGGGTGCTTGCGAAGTAGAATGTCCTAAAGGAATAGACCTTAGTAATATCGCGAGAATGAATCGTGAGTTATTGAGCGGGAGTATTAAATAAGAAAAATATCATTCGCACCTGCGAATAAATGTCAAATACAAAAAGGTAAACTCAAACTCAAATGTCAAACTCAAATTCAAAAGTTTTTGATCTGGAAGATAGATTAGTTGCTTATGCAGGAGAGATTGCACTGTTTGTAGAAAAACTGCCAAAAACATATCCTTGTGACTATTACGGGAAACAAGTAACTCGTTCATCAGGAGGAACGGCACTAAATTTCGGGGAGTTTCAAGGGACAATTTCTGATAAGGATTATGTTCATAAAATGAATCTAAGTGTAAAGGAGCTTAAAGAATCTAGGATGAGTATAAAGATTTTGAGGTATATCAAAGCTTACGATGCTACCGTTTTAGACAACATCCTTGATGAGACTCAGCAGCTTATAGCGATCCTTTCTAAAATTATAATCAATAAACAAAAGAAGATGAATGAGAAGTAGACGTTCTAGTTGTTTATTTTTGAGTTTGTATTTGTATTTGAGTTTTAAAAAATGTTCAGCGGAATAATTGAAACCATAGCCACCCTAAAGCAAATAGAGCAAAAGGGAACCAATATTACCTTCACTTTTGAAAGTAAGTATGCACATGAGCTCAAAGTAGACCAAAGTGTAGCCCATAATGGAGTGTGCCTCACAGTAGTAGCCATAGAAGGAGATGAGTATAAGGTGACTGCAATAAATGAGACTTTAAGACTCACGAACCTAGGGAAATTAAAGGTAGGCGGTAAGGTAAATTTCGAACGCTGCATTCGATTAAATGATAGGCTAGATGGCCACATAGTTCAAGGTCATGTAGACGGCAAGGCGACAGTACTTTCTATACTAGACAGAAACGGTAGCTGGGAGTATGAGTTTGAGATGGAAGCAGATTTTACAGATATCAATGGTCACGCACCAGAAAAGCTCATCATACACAAAGGATCTATTACTATCAATGGTACTAGCCTGACGGTAACCCATATCACAGACCGCAAATTTGGCGTAGCTATAATTCCCTATACGTATGAGCATACCAGCTTTCACAC
>JBDNFQ010000365.1:0-2109 GCA_041689715.1 Bacteroidia bacterium | reverse complement strand
GAGTCAGATTGAGCGGAGTCCGAGTCAGATTGAGCGGAGTCCGAGTCAGATTGAGCGGAGTCCGAGTCAGATTGAGCGGAGTCGAAATCTAGACGATCTCGCTCAGGATCACCTTTCTCCATTTCATCATAACAATGAGCAATATATTTATCATCCGCTTCTAACTGAAGTACTTGTGTGTAATCTAACTCTACTACTTCAGGAATATAAAAACGAAGGCTTTGCTTCACTGCTGATACTGCTTTCTTCTCTAGGCGTTCTAAGTTAGTGCGGGTACGCTCCGTATTAGAAGTATGCATCAGAATGATTCGCTCCACTCCTATTTCTACCAGTTTCTCTATCATCCACTCTAGTCTATCTCTATTTTTAGTAGGTGCTATGGCTATGGTGATGTGCTCAGATTTAGGTTGAGACTCTGTGCTTAGTATCGCACATTCTACATCTCGCTTGCTCAGCTTATCTATTCCACACTTATACCTATTGCCTTTGCCATCTATCACATAGATGATATCGCCCACTTTTTTGCGAAGCACAAGAGCACAGTGCACCGCTTCTTGCTCTCGGAGTGTTAAGGTGTCTCCATTTATGGAGTTGGTATAGAATAGATTATTCAAAGTTTGATTATCACGTCAAAATAATAATTTTTTAATTTTGTCTAATCCAACGCCTTCAACTCTGCCACTAACTCGCTTAGTACTTTCTTAGCATCACCAAATAGCATCTGAGTTTTATCTCTGAAGAAAAGTTCGTTTTCTATACCTGCATATCCGGGTTTCATACTCCGCTTATTCACTATACAAGATTTTGCATTTTCTACATCGAGTATTGGCATACCAAAAATAGGACTGCTTGGATCTGTCTTAGCTGCCGGATTTACCACATCATTAGCTCCTACTACGAGGACCACATCTGTCTGAGCAAACTCTGGATTAATATCGTCCATCTCTTTGAGCTTATCGTACTCTACGTTACTTTCTGCTAGGAGCACATTCATATGACCTGGCATACGACCTGCTACTGGATGAATGGCATAACTCACCTCTACTCCTCTTTCTTCTAAGATAGTCTCTAGTTCTTTGATGACATGCTGAGCTTGTGCTACAGCTAATCCATACCCAGGAACTATGATTACTTTTTTACTATAGTTCAATTGCACGGCTAGGTCACTCGGACCTACTTCTTTCACATTGCCTTGAGGTCCTGCTTCGCTGGCTGCTGTGGTGCCTGCTCCAAATGCTCCAAATATCACATTGAATAAAGGTCTATTCATAGCCTTACACATTACTAGAGTTAGTAGTGTGCCTGCACTACCTACGAGTATACCACCCGTAAGCATCACCTGATTGCCATATAAGAATCCTCCAAAAGCTGCTGCAAGTCCGGTAAATGAATTTAGCAGTGAGATAACCACTGGCATATCTGCACCACCGATAGGCAATACGAAGAGTATACCATATCCCAAGGCAGCGGCAAACAATACATACAAGTGCATTTCGCTTCCTGTACCTGTCCACACCATCCAAGCTGCATACACGAAAAGGCCTATTAGAATGATGGTATTCAGAATATTATACTTCGGAAATCGTATGGCATTTTTTATTTTCCCATTCAGTTTAGCCCAAGCAATCATACTTCCACTAAAGGAAACAGAACCAATGACCATTCCTGCCAGAATAACACTCATGCTCATGCTATCGCCTACATAATGGTGAAATTCTACTAAGCCTATAAGTGCAGCACAAGCTCCACCCATACCGTTAAAAAGAGAAACCAGCTCAGGCATTTTAGTCATTTGTACTCGCTTGGCAGTGAGCCAACCTACTACAGTACCTATAGCTATAGCACCAAAAATTAGTCCATAGACTAGAGGACTAACTGCTCCCTCATGAAATACGATAGCCGTAATCATGGCCGCTATCATACCCACTGCCGCTAATGAATTTCCGTTCTTAGCTGTTTTCGCATTACTGAGCATTTTCAGTCCTAATATAAAGGTAACTGAAGACAGTAAATATATAATGTGTTGTATATCTAAATGCATTATTTCTTCTTCTTAAACATTTCTAACATTCTATCTGTCACTACAAAACCTCCTACTACATTGAGCGT
>JBDNFQ010000364.1:0-5782 GCA_041689715.1 Bacteroidia bacterium | reverse complement strand
GTAGGCTCTATTGTGATAGTAACATCTCCTGATGCTGCTTCAGAACAAACTCCACTCTGAACGATTACTCTGTAATCTGTAGTCATTGTTACGTTCACCGCTGTGTAAGTAGTTGTAGCTGATGAGTTGATTGCAGTCCAAGCATTACCTGTACTTGCATTTCTATACTCCCATCTTGTTACTGTTCCTACTATATTACTAGCTGCAAATACATCAACATCTGTTCCTTTACATATTGACGTATCGGCACTTGCTGTCTTTGCATCACTTACTGGATATACTACAATTACACTAGAATCTGTAAGACCGTTAGCACAAGTTGCATTTGCACTCGTTTTTGATGTAGTATTTGTAATCGTTACGAAACCTAATGTTACATTAATTGCTGACGTTCCTGTATTTGAAACATTACTTGAAGCTGTTCTTGTAAATGTTCCACTTCCTCTACCAACTAGAGGAGTCTGAGCAGCACCATTTAAAGTATATGCTATTCTCCAATAATTACTACTCGGTATTCCAGATACATCAAATGTGAATGGCACCGCACTGTTATGACATAACTCTGTCGCTACGCTAGTAAAAGTTGCATATGCATCTTCAATAATTCTAAATGAAACAGTTGATGTATTTCCTAAAAACTTCTTGCAAGGTGGTGAAATATTTGTTAATGAAATGCTACGTAATACCACATCAAAGTTATTTAACATACTCCCTGTTTGTGTAGTATATGTGATTGTCTGATCACCTGTACCTGTAATTGTTTGTGCAGTAGTAGTAGACCCTTCTAATATGTCTAAACTCCAAGCTGATCCACTAGTACCAGAAATGACGATTGATAGATTTTCAGTAGCTGTTGAATCTTCACAGTATATATAAGTTAAATTTAAATTTGTAAACTCAGCTAAAGGATTTGCTGGTAAGACAATCAACTGATATACCGCACTAGTATCCTCTGCACTACAAGGTGCATTTCTTATCAAAGCACGTACCCACGTAGTGTCGGTATTATTACTTAGATCTAGCACATTAACACTAGCTGGGGTAAACGTAGTCCAAGATCCAGTCGCACTACTTGTGCTCACTTCCCAACGATTAACTTTACCAACACCGCCTGACCAAGTGAACCTAGCGTTTGACCCGTTACATAAAATAGTAGGTCCTGTTACTGTACCCGCTGTAGGTAATGCTCTTACTACTATCGGTTTTGTTATTGTATAAAAAGTATCACAACCGGTATTCGAGTTAGTTATACTATTAAAACTTACACTGAATGAACCATCAGTAGATCCTAGACCAGATAATGTTTTATTATAAGTTCCTGAACCAGTTCCTGTGAAGCTTCCGGAATCACTTCCAGTATAGGCTACAGTCCAAGTTTGACCCGCACTTACATTGGTAACACCTAAGGTGACTGTTGGACTAGTTCCAACACACACTTCACCATCTATCGCTAGCACATCATACTGAGGCTTTGGATGTACATACACAATTACTGCAGACGGTGAACTTGAAAGTACTGCTGCACAAGCACCATTTTTTGCTGAAGCTCTCCATCGATGTATAAACTTAGGGTATTGGAACGTAAATGAATTTCCAACATGAGCCGTAGTAAGCCAAGTAAAACCTTGATTATCTGAAGAATCCCAAGTCACATATCCTACCGAACCTGTTACTTGTATTGTTCTAACAGCAGGATCATCTTCACAAAGAGTATAATTCTGTGTTAATGTTCCTGCGTTTGATGGTGCGTCCACACGTACGGTATTAGTATCTAAAACAACCGCCGAACATCCACTACCATTATTTATTAAACTATTAATTAATACATCACTGTTTCCTACTGGATTCAACGCTAAAGTATTAAATGATCCTGTTGACCCACCTGTTCCCGAATGATTATTGGGACCATTTGCTGGGCCTGTTGTACTCCACGTAAATACCCAGTTATTTGAACTCTGAACACCTGCAACTGTATAAGCTACTGCTGCCACTCCATTTACACAAATACTATCCGGAGCATCGATGCTAATCGTTGGCAATGGCTTAACATCAAAAGTTACTACTGAAGCTGATACCGTGGTATTCTCGCACTTCGGTGTATTATCCCATACGATACTATCTATTTCAATAGTTCTATTAAGATAGCCACCAGCTGCATCCACATGATTCTGAACTATTGTATATCTAGTAAAGTTACCATTTCCATTTCCTCTTATAGTGTCTGACTCCGTTTGTGAACCATCGTATATTCTATAATGCACCGTCCAATCACGTCCTGGAGAATTCCCTACTGCTATATCAAACGATATCGAATCTCCTGAACATATTTGTGTCGCACTGGTAAGTGCTAGTGATGTTACATCTGGATTATCTAAAACAGTTACTGGTAAAGAACTAGGAGCGTTACCTGTACACACTATACCCGTAGTATTTGTTATGTTAAAAAAGTTAATATTAGCAGACCCAGACAATGTAAATGCTGGAGTGTAGAACGTATCGTTTCCTGTTGTTGGACCAGTACCTATAACTGAAACAGCAGATCCCCCTATGTTATAGTCAAATGACCAAGCCTTATTAGCATCTACGCTAGTCACATTATAAATCACCATAGATGAATTTCCATTACAAACAGGATCAGTATGTGATACTATTACTAGTTGTGGAACATCGTTCACTCTCACTACTAATGTGTCTTTATCACTATTTACACAGCTATGTGTTGTATTTTCTATTTGACTTACATTTAAGTTGTATACACCAGCTGACAAGCTTGTACCAGTATTAACAGTTATAGATGCTGAAGTAGGCACATTTCCTGTTCCGGTAAATGAACCAATATTACTATTTGTAGCATCCGTAAAACTTACCGTCCAATTTACATCAGCTGCTGACCCCAATGCCGAACAATGTTTTGCGTTTGATACTGTATAGGTAAAGGTACCCGTAGTATTCTCACACACATCAACCGTATCAGTAGAGAATACCAATGAAGGTTTAGGGTTAACAGTAATTGTTATTGTATTATTAGCCAATACAGTACCGACACAAGTCGCGTCTGTATTAGATATACCACTAATAGTGTATGTGTATATACCAGCCGTTAATCCTGATATATAATATTTCTTATTGACATTGCCTATATCTGATACTGATGTACCAATTACACCTTGAGTGACTCCAGTTGCACAAGCAGATGAGATATTTCCTGAAGCTTCAGAAGTAGTCACTGTCCAGCCCACCGCACTAGATGCTAATATTGCGTTAGAAACGTCCAATGTAAAACTATCCACTTCACCCTCACAAAGTGTCACCGCTGTGGTACTAAACTGTACTTTTGGCTTAGGATTAATTGTAAGTACAAACAATGAATCTGTATCTACATCTACAGGAGAAGCACATCCTAATGAAGATGTAGTATTTTGAATCGTTAATAAGTCGAAGTTATATACCCCTTGAGTTAATCCCGCAGGAGCATTTCTATTTGCAGTAACTGTTGTTACTGAATTTCCTGAAACCACCAAAGGAGTAGTAAATGAAGGGCTGTTTATATTACTCTCCACATTATCAATGAAATCTAGAGACCACTGTCCATTGATTGATGCTGAATTTACAGCTGGACAATACTTAGAGTTAGTCACCGTGATATCAAATGTTGTAGTAGTTCCCTCACATATAGACGCGGCTGCAGAAGAAAGAGCTGCTACTGGCTGAGGTCTTACAAATAATGTAAATGTTGCACCACCACCTATTATGTTTCCAGTACAGTTACCCGTACTATTAAGACCAGTAATTCCAGTTAATGTAAATACGTATTCTCCTGGATTAATTGTTGAAGGAACTGTAAATGCTAAATAATCGTTTCCTCTACCTGTTATTGTACCTGTAGTAAGGCCTGCTATTAGACCTTCTGCACCCGTACTAGAGTTACACGAAGAATTAAGATTACCACTAGCCTCTGTAAAACTTAAAGTCCAGTCAAAAGAGTCTGAACCTACTACTGCATTAGCTATATTTAAAAAGAAAGAATCTGTTGTCCCCTCACATACACTTAAACTAATCGCTGAGGCATTTGCTAATGTTTCCCAATTTACAGTAGGATTCGGATTTACGGTTAATGTAAATGTATCTGCTATTGCCGTAGTACATACACCTGGAGAGGTACTTTGTATACCACTTACAGTAAATAAATGCACTCCTGGCACCAAATTAGGTGTATTATTAGCAATTACAGTGACAGTCTTATTTCCAGATGCTCCCGCAGCTGCTATGGCCGCACCTAAATCACTATCTACTGCATCAGTTGATGTTAACGTCCATGATACATCCGAAGGAACACTTCCTACTGCAGTACACGTTTGAGCATTACTTACTACTATATCAAATGTTGTAGTATCTCCCTCACAAACAGTAGAATCCGTTTCTACTATATTTACTAAAGGTTTTGGCTCTACGATTAATGTAAATGTATTATTTACACCTACTGTTCCGCCACAATTCGGCGATACACTTGTATTGTCTATTCCTGTTAGTGTGAACGTATAGATTCCTGCAGCAAGTGTGCTTGGTATATCAAATGCAATTGTCGTATCTCCGTTTTCACTAAACGACCCTGTAGAACCTAAGATATTCGAAACTACTGAGCCACTTGCACAAGATGCATCTGTAGCTAAACCACTACTCTCTGTAAATGTAGCCGTCCAATTTTGGTCTACTAATACTAATTCCGCATTTGTAACTATTACACTTATATTACTTCCTGTTGTGCCTTCACATATAGTAGCAGTTGTACTTACAAACTGTACGCTAGGTTTTGGATTTACGGTTAATGTAAATGTATCTGCTATTAGACTATCACATGTCCCTGAAGTATTTTCTATTTTACTTACCGTAAATAAATGCACTCCTGGCACCAAATTAGGTGTATTATTAGCAGTTACAGTGACAGTCTTATTTCCAGATGCTCCACCCGCAGTTGCTATGGCAATACCTAAATCACTATCTACTGAATCAGTTGATGTTAACGTCCATGATACATCCGAAGGAGCACCTCCTAATGCCGTACACGTTTGAGCATTACTTACTACTATATTAAATGTTGTACTATCTCCCTCACAAACAGCATCAGCCGTTTGTACTATATTTACTAAAGGTTTAGGATCTACGATTAATGTGTGAGTCGCACCTCCACCCGTAGCCACTATGTTACCAGTACAAGGGCCGTCTGTATTTGTTATTTTAGTTAAAGTGAACGTATATATTCCTGGCGGCAATGAAGCGGGCACTGGAAAATCTACATACGACGACCCAGTTTTATTTCCTACTCCTGTAAACTTACCTGTTGATCCAAGTAAATTCGAAGTAGTACCCCCGGCTGTACAAGATGCAGCTAAACCACTACTCTCTGTAAATTCTATTTCCCAATTTTGGTCTACAGAATTTAATACGGAATTTGTAACCTCTACTCGAATTACATTACCATTTGTACTTTCACAGATAGTTTGTGTAGCGGAAACAAAGTTTGCCTCTGGTCGAGGCTCTACTGTAACAGTAAACGAATCAGATATTGCGTACGAACAACTACTAGTTGTATTTGCACTATTAGTTGCAATAAAATAATGATCTCCCACAATTAAAGTCGGATCTATAGTATATGCTCCTACGGTTGTATTACCAGTACCTGTTTGATTTGCCAAAGCAGCTGCGGTAACTCCATCCGTCAGTGTTATATCCCACGCTACACCTGTACTTCCACTTCCCGAAGAAGAATTACACTGTTGTGCAT
>JBDNFQ010000363.1:0-3978 GCA_041689715.1 Bacteroidia bacterium | reverse complement strand
TCCATCAGCGTCTCCCGCAGGGGACGCTGATGCCAAAACTAGCTACGTGATATGAAAGGAATACAAATAATATACGGGACACTACGTGCTACTAAAATGAATGTAGATGCTAAGTGGTGGGCAGACTTTGTGTTTGATGCCAACTATGAGCTAAAGAGCCTAGCAGAAGTAGAAGCATTTATAGTAGAAAACAAACACCTACCAGACGTGCCTAGCGAAGAAGAAGTGCTAGCCAATGGACTAGACCTAGGAGAGATGCAAGCCATACAGCAGCAGAAGATAGAAGAGCTCACCCTCTACATCATCCAGCAGCAGAAGCAGATGGATGCTCTACTAGAAATGATAACCGAACTTAAAAAGTAAATTGACAAGTGAAGTTTTCATTTAATTTTTTAATTGTGATCACGCTCATTTTGGCTGCTTTTCTACAAAGTTGCAAAGAAGACGAATGCCCATGTGTAGACGAAACCAATCCAGAATGCGATAATTATAATCCGTGTTGGGATAAGAAGCCAGTGACGGCTGATTTTGAGATGAGCACTAAGTGGGCTGTAGACTTCCCAGACTACATTGGTCAGTGGCATCCAGATATTGCTTTTGAGCGTGGACGTATAGGTTTCCAACCCATAGGTTATGATGAAGATGACACGACGGTAAAGTATACATGGCTTTTAGGTAATGAAGTAATTCATAACTATAGTTTTGTAAGAGACTTCGAAGACACAAAACAAACGGGTGAGAATAATATTCGAATGACACTCATAGTTGAAAAAGAACCAAATTTGGATTGTTTCCCTTTGGATGACGGCAAGGATTCAGTAGTGAAATATATAAAGTTAGTAGATGACTTATGTGACTTCACAACAGTAGGCGATTTTAAAGTGCTTTTTGAAGAAGATTCGGACAGTGTTATATTTCAAATTAGAAATTGGAAACTGGCGACATATACCACTGTTGATCCAGACATAATCGATTCCTGTGACGGGAATTGGGTTAATTCTGTGAATCTGGTTGATGCAAAATATGGTTTTGATACAATTTGGAATACTTCGTTTATAGCTAAATTTAATTCAAAATTTTGGTTTACTAAAAGTATTGGAGGTGGAGTTATAGGGTATCCATATAATGGATATTTTTATGTTAATCCAGAAAATTGGGATTGTGAAGGGGAATATCAGGTTTTACTCGGACTCAATAGTCTCTCAGAAACGATTAAATTCAAAGGAAGAAAAATAAGATGAAAGAATTATGAAAAAGATATCATTACTAATTTTAATAATACATAGTTACTATATAGGGTTTGCACAATGCGAAGATTGCCCTAAGGATAAAGACATAAGTACAAATCCAGCTGCTCCTGAGAATTGCGAAGTTGATGAGGCCTTTCCGGCCGAAACCAATCAATTCCTGAATAGTTTTGATTGGGCAAAGACTGACATTCCTAACCCTCAACCTGGAACGACCTTCAGTTTTAACCCTATACCATTAAATCCCAACGCAGGTTGGCAGGTGCCTGACTATACCAATCCTAGCATATTTTATATGCAATCACCTTTTTATCAAGGCTATCTGAATAAGCCTAGTGGTTCTCCACTGGCTAATTTTGACTTTGCATGGGAAGACGGTTGGGAACTCATGTATATGAATACGGGGTATTTTCCCAATGGTGATGTGTATCAGGATCCAACCCAAAACAATAATCCAATAGTCACTGTACCCTTGCCTTTGCAGCAGACTAAAGTTCCTTACATTGTGATTTATAACCGCTATTCAGGTAAGCTTCGCACTTTTTTTAATGTTTATTCAGAATTAGGCACTGTTGATGACATCAAACTTGATATGGGATATATCACTGCTTCGGGTGATATAAGTGGAATATTCCGTCATGGCAATGGATATGATACTCCATTGGATCAAAAAACGTCTACACATGCGTTTAGTACCAGTTTTGAGAATGGGAATAATAATACATCTTGGTTTATGGCAGATGCCCAATTAGGCTATGATCCATGTGTGTGCAACTATGAGAGTGAGTTCCAGTTTAAATTATGGGGGTTGCAATCTCAAGATATAAATCTTTACGGAAGAAGTCTGTCGACAGAGGTGCCTTTACAAGATAGTAGTGGTAAGCCAACTTACAATAACTGGTTAAATATGAACACCATAGATGCTGCCCTTGGCTCTGATGGAAGTGGGGCATTAATTTATAAAAATTTGGATGGAATGCTAAGTGATTATCAAGAAGAACTCGTCAAGTACAAGGATAACCTTAATGAATACAATACCTTGGGGAATCAAGCTCAGAGGGCAGTTATAGGATTGGGAAAAACGGCGTTGAATGCTGGTCTCTCTGGCCTTGTTCCTGAAGCTACATTAAGTTCTCTTTTGACAAATGCAGTTGGGATAATAGGAAGTGCAGATGGGGATGGACTTGCATATAATTACACTAACACGAATGCCAAATTTAAAGCCTTTGATAAAAGTGTCAGTAAAAACTTAAAATCAACAGTAGGTACCATGTCTGATGCACTATTTACCCATTTTATTAAAACTCCAAGTAAACCTACGAAACCTACTATGCCAACAGCTACATTGACAGAGATGAAGATACAAGGAACAATGATTAAGTCTACCAATGTAGATATTGGAAATTTGTATACCCCAGGATCCTTTAAGTTCGGTGGATCCTTTTCCCCGTCTTCTTATCCTATTTACAACGAGCCCGTGGGATTATTTGCTTTGTTAGAAACTCCTAGTATCATTGAATCAGAGCCAGAAGTGATAACCAGCACTACTGAGCCATATGCATATGATGCTAGATTTTACAAACTGAAATCACCTTTAAAGTATAGGCTAAATCGTGCAGTAGATATAGACTATAAGAAGACAGAATTATATGTTCAAATACAAGTTGAATTCGAAAACTATAATAATCTGGGACCTTTATTTGAACTGTATAATTTTAAACCATTAAAATCGGTGGATATTCCAGGTTCTTCATACAAATCCAATACGGTTGCAAGTGATTGGTATCCTATTGAAGGTTTCGGTGAGCACTCATTCGGATTAGAGGCTATAGGTTCTAATTACTACAGCAATATTCTTCAAATCAAAAAAGTCACGATAAAGGTTATGGCAGATATGTACTTCTTATCAGACGGATTTAATGGAGCAGAAAAAAATTCTACTCAAGTTTTCACTTATTTACTTTGGGGGAACTATGGGGACATTGACCACATTGCTAGTAAAGGGGAGAGAATATACAATAAGGATGGAGTATTTAATTTGATTCCTGGGGCATTAGTTTTAGAGAATGAGGTGATAGAGACAACTGATGATTTTGTTTCGGAGGTCGTCGGTAATATAATTTATGTAAATGCAGAGACCATTGAACTGAAAGGTAACATTACAGTTGCAAGTGGATATGAAGCTGAATTGCAAGCCTATTGGGGAATTGAATCTGATCCCACGGCAGAAATAGGTGTAGGTATTGGATTATCTATTAAGCAAGACTTCTACAATTTCCCAGAAACTATCGAGGTCGATGATACAGAATTAGGAAACTATTGTACAGGGACTAATAAAAAATACCAATCCAATCAAGCTAAGACCAAAAGGGCAACACCTGAAGATGAAACTCTTGAGAATACAATTGAATACAAGTTTAATATCTATCCAAACCCAAGTTTGGATATGCTAAATATTAAGTCTGATATTAAAAATAGCTCGGTTGATTTACTTAATGTAGATGGGAAATTAATATCAACGTATCAATACGAAGGATATACTGGTCAGTATGACGTATCTGCACTAAGTGCAGGGTTATACTTTGTAAGACTACAAACTCCTAAAGGATATAAGTACTTGAGATTTGTAAAACAATAAATACAAGCACTTTTCTCAACTCCATCAGCGTCTCCCGCAGGGGACGCTGATGCCAAAACTAGCTACGTGATATGAAAGGAATACAAATAATAT
>JBDNFQ010000362.1:0-12556 GCA_041689715.1 Bacteroidia bacterium | reverse complement strand
TGGCTTTCCTTGGTAATTTAAGTGCTATGGTATACTTGCAGTACGGTTTTGGCATCGTATTCTTAATCATATTAGGATCAGTAGCCGCTAGAGCTGGCGGCTCCAATATACTACGTGCAGTAATACGTGTCACTTTTTGGGGAACTGCTGCTATGGGGCTTACTGCACTTATTGGTTACCTATTTGGGATGAATATGGGGTGAAAGAATTGCCTATACATAAAGAAATTTTCTTACTGTAGCTATTTTAGAATGCTATACCTAGCAAAGAGTTCTACTTCAAAATTTATAAATATTTGTCTTGGTACACTATTTCAAATATATTTGAAGTTATGAAAATAACTAGAATTGTCATTGTCGTCTTTTTGACGTTTATTCTCACTCACCTGCAAGGTCAATCTTTGGATTCCACTTCCAAATTTTCCGCTTCTATAGGCATGGGAGTTGCTAATTCTCCATCATACCAAGCAGGTTTTTACACGTTTGTAGAGCTAGACAAACGTGTGTATTCTAACGTAAGTCTTTTTTTTAGATTGGGTACAGCAAGATTGCATGGTGATGTATTGACACGTAAAGAATTTGTTGTACAAAATGATGGAGTGTCTAAGTATGTAAGAAGGAATACCCAAGAGATTTATAAATACCATATCAATGAGTTCTCTCTTGGAGCTAAGTATAAGACCCCTTATTACATCACCTTGTTATTAGCCCCAAAGTACACTCACATTTACGGTACTAGTACAAATGTGTCTGAGTCAGAGTATATGTTCAATCTGGGTTCTTCATCGTCAGGTGAAGGTTCTTCTGATCTCACTGGCATCAGACGAAGTAATTTTTCGGTCTGTGGTGGCATAGAAGTAAACCCGTTAAAATGGCTGGCAGTGGGCTATACCTATGAGCATTCATTCTCTGACTACAGCTCTAATAATACGTATGGCAATACGAAAAACCAGCTCAATAGAAACGCACTATACCTTTTACTCACCTATAATTTTTAGTATCATGAAAACAAAGCACTTCTATATATTTACTGTTCTTTTTACGCTGCTTTCTGGGTGTGCCGTAGATGACGCAGTAAATCCTTCTATTGATGACCAAAGTGAGTCAATATTCAATATGTCTATGAATTACAATGGCGTCCAAATCGATAAAGATTTGGCTTGGTACCAATTGATAGGTACGTATAAAATAACGGATGACACTTCTCGTTTTGTGTATTTTGATTGTTGGGGTAAGGTTAGGGATAATTTCTCTTCTGGATATGAAAATCCTTATAGTGACTATTACAGTGATCTAAATGAAGGCTCTGTGAGTTTTATTACAACTGATAGCAATTTCTTGACGGAAAACATTAACGTCAATTTGAACACTAGAGATAACAGTGAGGATATCACACTGGATATATCGCTTGGCTTGTTTCAAAATAGGTTTACTATAGACAAGGAGAAAAATAACCTATTCAAATTTTCTGAATTGAAAGACACGACTATCACTCAAATTTGGAAAAATTATACGTCAAACGTAAAAATAGTGACTATGGAAATAGATGAGTTGTTTTTAGTGAATCTCAATGACACAACCGAGAAAACTAAGGTAGATAATTTTAAAGTAAGAATGCCACTTCCAATTAGGAATTAGCTTAGTTTAAAATTTTGGTACTCCTTGGAAACAGGTTGATTTAGTACATATTTATCAGAAATAATAACTCGCCAAGTAAAAATTACTGTCGCCTAATGAGATAATATAATTTGAGATTGTAGGGATAAAAAAGATTAACAATTATACTTCATCTTTGCACCCTGAATTTATTAGACACCATAGACCATCCTTCTGATCTCAAGAAACTGAGTGTACAGCAGCTACCGCAGTTGTGTCAAGACATTCGTCATTTTTTTATTGAAAAAATTCTTAAAAATGGTGGTCACTTTAGTGCTAATCTAGGAGTAGTAGAACTCACAGTAGCGTTGCATTATGTGTATAATGTACCTTCTGATAAGCTTGTCTGGGACGTAGGGCATCAAGCATACATTCACAAGCTACTTACTGGTCGTAAATCAAAGTTTGACTCTATCCGAAAACTAGGAGGCCTTAGTGGTTTCCCGAAAATAGATGAAAGTAATTTCGACCACTTCGGTACGGGACATTCTAGCACTTCCATATCTGCTGTGATGGGAATGGCAGAAGCAGCTCTGCTAAATAAGAAAAAAAATAAACACATAGCTGTGATAGGCGATGGTTCGCTCACAGGCGGAATGGCGTTTGAAGCACTCAACAATCTCGGTGTAAGCAAGGCAAATGTACTAGTGATAGTAAATGATAATCAGATGGGGATAGACCCAAATCTAGGAGCTATCAATACTCATTTAGCTGAAATAGATGGGATAAAACCTAACCTTTTTGAGAACCTTGGACTACAGTATGACGGACCACAGGATGGTCACGATGTAGTAGGCTTGGTTGATTATTTTGAGAAACAAAAAGAGAATAATGGGCCACAAATACTCCATATCAAAACCATAAAAGGTAAAGGATACGAACCTGCAGAAAATGCCCAAACAGACTGGCACAGTATCAGCTACGTTAAAATAAACCCATTAAAATCAGAGAGCTTAGAGGTAAAGCCTCTCAAATTTCAAGAAGTATTTGGCCATACACTACTAGAACTGGCTAAAAAAGATAACCGCGTAATCGGCATAACTCCCGCTATGCCAAGCGGCAGCTCTATGAAAATCATGATGGATGCCATGCCAGACCGTGTTTTTGATGTAGGAATAGCAGAACAACACGCCGTGACCTTTGCTGCAGGATTAGCATTAGAAGGGAAAAGACCATTTTGCAATATATACTCTTCCTTTGCTCAGCGAGCTTATGACCAAATCATTCATGACGTAGCTCTACAAAACATTCCTGTTATCTTTTGCCTAGACAGAGCCGGACTAGTAGGTGCAGATGGACCTACACACCATGGAGCTTTTGATTTAGCTTTTCTAAATGCCATACCTAATCTCAGCATCCTATCTCCTATGGATGAACACGAGCTCAGAAATATGATGTATTGGGCGGTAGACTATACTGAAGGGCCGGTAGTGATTCGCTATCCACGTGGCAGAGGAAGTAAGATAGATTATAACAATGAAATTCAGCCACTAGAAATCGGCAGCTCTCGTACAATTAATAACGGAAGCAAGCTTGCTGTAATTTCCATAGGTCAAATAGGCACAGAAGTGCAAAAAGCTATTTCTAACAACCAACTAGAAGAGACCATAACTCACATAGATGCTCGCTTTATGAAGCCGCTTGATTTGCAAAAAGTAGGAGAATTATTCCGCTCCTTTGACAAGATAATCACAGTAGAGGAATCATGCTTGATAGGCGGTTTTGGGCAACAGATAAAAGTACTAGCACAAGATTCTGGATATAAAGGCCCCATAACTTCTCTTGGTCTGCCAGATGTATTTGTGGAGCACGGGGAAATCTCAGAACTGAGAGCCAAGTATGATATTGATGCAGATGGAATTGGTAAGGTTATTTCTACTCTTCTTTAACTATCTGTTGCTGTTTTGCAGACCCCTAATCTTTGTTTGTCGCTATTGACACACCTTGATTTGTAGTTTGTCGCTATCGACACGCCCCGATTTTAATGCAAATCACAGATTTACTTAAAATCTGTCCCTCTGATAGAGGGGATTATTTGTCGTTAGGAAATTTTGCTTCGCAAAATTCTTTTAGACCCGAAAAATCCCCTCTTGAGAGGGGATTTTAGTCCCAAATCTCTGATTTGGCGAGATTAAAAGGGGTGTGTTTCTAGGCCCAAAGAAAAAAGGAGCGTGTTTCCGGGCCCGAAGAAAAAAGGGGTGTGTTTCTAAACCCGAAAAATCAAAATATTATTTAGGAAGGCACTTGAAACGTAAGCCCTCACTTATTCCTCACTTCAAAATCATCCATAAAACGCTCTATTTCTAACAGCACGCTCTGCATATGATGATAGACTTCCTCATCTCTAAAACGGAGTACCGTAATACCCAAATCACTCATCCGTTGTTCTTTGATTTTGTCTTTGGCTATCACGGCATCTTCATGATGTGTAATCCCATCTAATTCTATACCCAACATTAGTCTTGGGCAGAAGAAATCCAATATGAAATAGTCGACTGGCTTTTGTCTGTGAAAATCATACCCTCGAAGCTGCTTATTACGAACCTGCATCCAAAAGAGGACTTCGCTTTTGGTACTCTTGTTTCTATGCTGACGAGCGTATTCCTTTAGCTTGGGATAATACCAAAGGAATTTCTTTTTCATTGTTCGAATTTAGTGCTTTTCTGTTTGGAGTTGTTTTTCAGACCTTGTTATTGTGGGTCAGCTGTTGACACACCTCGTAATTTTTGAGTTGTGTCAATTTATAGTTCTTCGATGTTGACACACCTCATTTTTTTTTCATTGTCACTATTTACACACCCCGTAATTTTTGTTTGTCTCTATTTACACACCCCGATTTTAATATAAATCACAGATTTATTTAAAATCTCCCCTCTGATAGAGGGGATTATTTGTCGCTAGAATATTTTGCTTCGCAAAATTCTTATAGACCCGATAAGCTCCCCTCTTGAGAGGGGCTGGTTTCTCTAAATCTTCGATTTTACTAAGAAACAAGGGGTGTGCCCCTAAAATCAAACCTACTCCTCTATCACGGCCACAACCCTAAAACCAATAGTAGACTTAGGCTCAGTAGCAGGTTGTTCACTTTCTACTCTTACGTCATATCCTGTATCGTTCCAGCTGCCGCCCATAGCTACAGTATCATCAGATACTAGTTCAGCTACATTACCAGACATATTATAAACGCCATACTGATTGGGGTAGTAGGATTCTGCTGGTGCAGTTATGAGAGATCCTGATTCCATGGTTAAAGACCTTTCAGAATATCCGCTATCATCATATACGACTTCAAGTTTACCTAATCTCTTTTTTACATATTCTGCACCAGAAGATTTAAAATTACCTAAGTAGATACCTTTTGAGTTTCGCAGATACTTACCGTCCCAAGCATAGTCTTTTTTCTTATTTCCTCTAGCGGCCCGTATCCACTGTAGTTTTGTTGGAACAGAAAAAGTAATTGTAACTCCTTGATTTTTTAGAGCATATATTTCGGTTAGCCAAGCTGCATAAGCCTGTGCTTGTTTTAGAGTTATACCCACAACTGGATAATCCTTATACGCAGGATGTTGATAGTAATAGTCTACATAAGGTTCGTTATATGCCAAAGCCGTTCGCCAAACAGTGGTATCCAAAATATTTGAATTGTACTCTTCCATTCTACCTTCTTGTTTTAAGTAATAGAGAAATTCTTTCCAGTTTACATTAGTAATCTCTGCATTAAAAATATAAAACTCTGGCAATGAGTCTAATGTGGGCTCAATCGCCCTCTCGTTCATTCTTACTTTCTCTAGATTAGTGTATACCTTACCGGCCGGTACTTTAACATAGTTTTTCGTCAAATACTTAGACGTCTGTGGTTTTTTGCTTTTGCCAAAGGCAAATAATAAAGGTAAGAACAATAAGAGGTATCCCAGTTTTTTCATGATTAGAAAACGAAGGTAATCATAGATTATTGTTTTATTTTACCTGTCTGTAGGGTCGTGCCTCAGAGGCACGACCCTACAGACCACAGACTGGCACGACGTATTCCTACAGACAAGAAATACACCTACCTTTGCACCACAAAATAAGAAACAATGCGATTCAACGGCAAAACCATTAATCTACAACGCTATCCTAATACAGCAAACCGATCATTAAGACCATGGAGTGCTGCAGATGAATTACTACTAGAAACAGCTCTAGGACTTGGTTTGGAAAAGAAAAGCATCGCACTGATGCACGATACCTTTGGGGCTATGGCTGTGGCTCTGAGTATACACAATCCTCATTCTATAATAACCAATGCATCTCAGCTAAAAGCTACTAAACTAAACTTAGCCAATAATGGCTTAGATAAAAAAGACTGGGAGCATAGCAATCCGCTTAATATACAAGCAAAAGAGATAGACATTACTCTACTCAAAATACCCAAATCAGTAGACCTTTTTCAGCTTTATGTACAGCAGCTCCATGCAGCGGGCAATGCACATAGTGTTATACTATGTGGGTTTATGACTCGTAACTTTACTGCTCGCTGGAAAGAGATAGCAGAACTCTACTTTGAGGACGTGTCACAGTCTATGGCTGTGAAAAAAGCAAGAGTTCTAATCCTTAAATATCCAAAAAAGAAGATAGAAAAAGCACCTCTATTTCATACTATCAAAAACGATCTAGACCTTAACCTAAAACAGTACTCTGGAGTATTCTCTTCTGAGAAAGTAGATCCTGCTACACAGGTTTTATTAGAGCATTTACCTACTCTTACAGAAGACCAAAATATACTAGACCTAGCGTGTGGTAATGGTGTAATAGCTACTTATATACAAAAGCTATATCCAAAGAATCCTATCTCTGTAATAGATGATAACTATCTTGCTATAGCCTCTGCTAAACTAAACCTGGGAAAAGAAAATATCAACTACCATTGGTCTGACACTGTGACGGCTTGTAGAGATCAAAAATTTGATTTGATTCTATGTAATCCTCCATTTCATTTTGAGTATGAAAACACTATAGAAATATCAATAACGCTCTTCCGAGAAGCTAAAGATGCCTTGCAAAATGGAGGGTCATTTTATATAGTAGCCAATACGCACTTAAACTACCGAACTCATCTTACTAAGCTTTTCAAAGAGGTAACTCAAGTCACAGAAAGTGGCAAGTTTGAGGTGATCCTTTGTAAGTAAAATAGTACACTAACCTTAGCACGCTACCTTTCAAACTCAAAGACTTCGATAATCTCAGGAAAGAGATACTTTTTCTTCAATTTAAAATCTGCTTGAAAATCAGAGATTAACTGTTCCTTGGGGCCACCGTCTGTCATCATGAAAATGACCTTATTTACAGTACTATCTATCCGTGCTTCTGAATACTGATTTATTCCAAATAAATTTTCTTCCTTGAATCCTTCTAGCACATTATAAAATCCATACTCAGCATCATACTTTTTGAACCTTTCACGGTTAAAATAATACGAATATCCCAAAATTCTATACTTGGGATACATCACCACTCGCGTGTTTTCAACTCTAAGTTCTTGTACCTTGGCCACAGCTTCTCGGCTATGTCTACCGTTATCTACGCTTCTCTCACTCTTTACCACAAAACAAACAAGCAGTATCACTGGTATAATCCATTTCACTAAAGGACGCTTTACTATAGACAGGCTGGCTATGCTAATCACTAAAATAAATCCTACAAAAGCGTGCATTAAATATCGATTATGAAACATAGGCATTTCATAACTTATAAGATACATACCAAAAAACGGCACAATAAACCAAGCTAAGATTACAAGCAGATTCTTGTTCATAGCTCTAAAACGTCTCAGATTAAAAGCTACTGCTAAACCAATAATACAGAGTATGACAGTGACCCCTTTTTTGCTATTGGCAAACTGCATAAGCATATATTCTATGGTAGGCCATCCATCTGGCGGCAATAGCCAAGTTCCTTTTTCTTTGGTTACTGAAAATTGTTCTAAAACCACAGGTATATAAGGCCCAAAAAGGACAAAGGAAGCTACCAAACTAAACACAACCACTTTAAGTTTTTTACCTTCTCTAAAACTAAAAAGCAATGCAAAAAAGACTTGTATACCTATGACCATTACCCCAAAATAATGAGCATAGAGTAGCAATGCATTTACTATCGCGAATAGGACTAACGTCCTAGTAGAGTACCTATTATTTACCCATCTTAAAAAATAATAAAAGCTAATGCACGTGAGCATTCCAAAAAGAGCATACACTCTAGCCTCGTGAGCAAAGTATGTGGCATAGTTCGAAAAGGTAAAAAGTAACCCCGCTAGGATACCCGTATATTTTGAAAAAAACTCATTGCCTATTTTATATAAAAATGCAGCTGTGACTCCAGTGAATAAGAGAGAAGGAACTCTAACAGCCACTTCTCCTATACCAAACCAACCCTCCCAGAAATGCAGAAAAAGCTCATATAAAGGCGGATTATTACCTGGTCGCATATGCCTTAGAATATCAGCGATATCCATCTGAGCGAAGTAAACACTATAAGGCTCATCGCCTGCTAAGCTGTTGATCTCTATACCAAAAGCTCTAAGAATAATATTGAATAGAAAGAATAAAACAGGTATAACCCAACCCCACTTTCTTAGGTCAACCATTCCTATAGATCTTTGGCTTGAGCAACAAGCTCAGCAATATCTAGCACCTCTACTTCGCCTTCCTTATTGGCATGTTTCACGCCGTCACTCATCATAGTGGTACAGAAAGGACAGTTAGCCGATATAATACTAGCTCCGGTTTCTATAGCTTCTTCGGTACGCTCTATATTAATCTCTTTAGTGCCATTTTCTGCTTCTTTAAACATCTGTGCTCCACCTGCCCCACAGCATAATCCGTTTTTACCGCATCGCTTCATTTCTACTAGCTCGGCATCCATTGCCTCTAGTATTCGTCTTGGAGCATCGTATATGCCATTTGCTCTACCTAAGTAACAACTATCATGGTAGGTGATTTTTTTGCCTTTAAAAGGATCTGCACCAAAGGTCAATTTACCCTCATCTATGAGTTCTTGCAGTAGCTGAGTGTGATGTATCACCTCATACTTACCACCAAGACTCGGGTATTCATTTTTTATAGTATTGAAACAATGCGGACATGTGGTTACTATTTTAGTAATATCGTATGCATTGAGCGTAGCGATATTTGCCATGGCCTGCATTTGAAAAAGAAACTCATTACCTGCTCTCTTAGCAGGATCCCCCGTACAACTTTCTTCTGTACCTAGTATGGCATAGTTTAGTCCTACGTTATGCAGTATTTTCACAAATGCTTTAGTTATTTTTTGAGCTCGTTCATCAAAACTACCTGCACATCCTACCCAAAATAGGATATCTGCTTTTTCTCCTTTTGCTACTAACTCCGGTACTGTAGGTACGTGTATTTTTTCACTCATTTCGTTGTGCAATTTATAAAAATTTTATGCTTTTAATTCCCTTTATTAAGACCACGACTCTAATTATCCCCTTTTGATCCTGGCTTTTTAATCTTATAGGTAAGTGTAGCCATCACATATCGCTGTACTGCGTTGCTTTGGTTTTGCGTAAAACTATTATTGCTCCACCATCTCCATAGGTTCTGATTCTGGTCTAAAAGGTCATACGCTCTAGCTCCTATACTCCATTGCTGATCTTTATCTATAAAAAATGAAATCTCAGAATTAAGAATTGGTATAGTCTGTGCTCCCACGGCATTGTTAGCACCGTAAATCTCTAAATACAATGAAGTACTCCACTCTATACGCTCTATGGGTGTGAAAACAAACTCAGCATCTACTTCGTGATAAAAGAAGCCATTATTATTCACGCCTCCTACACTACCTGTCTGATAGTTTAGGCTGTAGTCTCCATCAAAACTCCACATATCAAATTCATTGAACTGCAAAGTAGGCCCAACCGCTATGGTATTGTTTTTACTTAGTATTTCCTTATTGTTTTGAAGGAAGTAAGACTGGCCAAAGCTATAATCTACGTCCATACCTATGGTGGCTTTTAGTGCTTTTAAAGGCCAAGTAAATCCTACACTTTGATTGGAATAGATTCTATTTTTAAAATTGATAACTGTAGACTGTGCATAGTTCTCTGAAGAGATTAAATTGGTATTTACCACTGGTCTAAAGCTGTATGAGTTCCACCCGTCAAAAAATAATGTTTTCCCTAATCCAAACATACGCTGGTACCTCCAGCTATTATTATAGGTCATGAAATTCTCTATTTCTATGTTGCCAGTGTTGGTATTATACGGATTACTATTATCTGTCATGGGGAGCATTTGCTGCACTCCTGGTCTATTCAGATTAGCACGTATATTAAAATTGAAATCGTACTTATGTGGCTTATTAGACCTTAGAAACATATAAGGAACGAAGAATAACTGATTAAAATCATACTGATGAAACGTATCCGTAGTAAACCTTCTATCCTCTATACTTTGATTTAGCTCAGGCACTACATATAGCGTAGTAAATGAGTCTAGCTTATAACTTATATGTAAATAGTATTCTAGGTTCTGTGCCTGCACGCCTCCCACTGGACTATTACTGAGTAATTTACCTTGCTCTTCTATCCAATCAAAATCATGCGTGTATTCACTAAGCATCCAGTTTATCCCGGGGCGTATCATAAGTTTTTTGGTCAACTGTACTTGGTATGCAGCTGTAGCGGCTACAGTCCTCTCGTTTGTTTTTAGATTTTGAGTAAGTCTAGACTGCTCATTCGTAGGAAAGGGTAGCAAAAATGGGCGTGTAGCAAAATAGTTCTGCTGATCGTTAGTGAGTTCAGAAGCTCCAAAATAAACCGAACCCATAAACCTATTATCGCTTTTCTTTTTTAACTTTCTAGTCCAGTGTAGCTTGCTAATAAATTTTTTATCTCCGCTAGTTACCGTATTCAGTGTTACTCCACTATTCAGGATACTGTCTTTTTTAAAGAAATTTTGAGTCAGTGACCCTGAGAAATTATCTCCTATTTGCCTATTAAACTGTGCACGAAGCACTAGTCTATTCAGGGTGTCTGGCTCATATTCTATCTTGGCATTTACCTGATGATTATTCTTATTGCCATTACCTTCACTTATGGCATCAGAAAATAAGGTATTCTCAGTCAGATAGACCTCTGAGTTTCGTTCTCCAAGTCTAAGATTATGCTCGGAAGTGACTACATAGGCTATATCTGACTTCATGCCTTTCACGGGCTCAAAATGTAGGTTTGCACCTACTCCTTCGTATGAATTTACACCGCCATTCCAGTTCCAACTGTTACTTCCTCCATTGAACGGATTAATCTCAAAGCTATTCAATGTGCTCATCTCCTGCCATCCGTATAGATTATTATTGATATTATTCAATCCACCAATAAGAGAAAACTGAGTAGCGTCTTTAAAGAAGTTAATATTCCCTTTACCATCATAGTAACCGTCAGTGCCATATCCCGCTCGTACCGTACCAAAGTAGCCTTGAGCCTTATCTTCCTTAAGTATGAGATTAATTACTTTTTCACGCTGGTTATCATCTTCTCCTGTGAACTCATCTTCATCTGTTTTTTTATCTATGACCTCTACCTTATCTACTAGGGAAGCATCCAGATTTTTGGTAGCTGCTTCTACGTTACCACCAAAAAATTCTTTCCCATTAATCAATACTTTAGTGATTTGCTGCCCTTCTGAGGAGACTTTACCGTCCTTATCCACCTGTATTCCAGGCATCTTCTTAATAAGGTCTTCTACACTCGCATTACTCTGGGTCTTAAAACTACTACTGTTGTACACTATAGTATCTCCATTCATCAATACCGGAATCCCTTTAGCACGCACCATGACTTCCTTCATACTAATAGTGGACGACTCTAGCTCTATATTTTCTAACACGTCTCCTGATACGCGTATGCTTTTGTACGCTACACCATACCCCATACAAGCGACTACTAGAAAGTACTCGCCGGGCTGCACATTTTTCATAGTATACGTGCCATCTTCTTTAGCTATGGCAAACTGTACCGTAGCCGTATCTACTTTTTCGCTTAGAGATATACTTGCATAGGGGACGCCATTACCTTCTTCATTTTGCAGCTGACCAGATACCGTAAAACTCTGTGCAAAATTGGTGCTACTGTACAGACAAATAATTGCAGTAATTAGAATACATTTAGTCATTGAAATATATAAACGCACCAAAGGTGTGAATAGTTGCTTGGGGATTATATCTCCTTCGTCCAATTTGCTCTATCGCTCGGCGAAAACTGCCACGGTGCTTGATTATTTTCTATGTTGCTGTTCATCGCAGCCCATTCGCTAGGCATAGCTGATTTCTCAAGCGTTTGGAACTGTCGCATACCAAAAATAATTTCGAGTGGGTTAATATTGATAGGACAAACCTCTACACAAGCATTGCAAGTAGTACAAGCGAGCAATTCCTCTTGTGAGATAAGATCATGTAGCGATTTACCATCGTGATAGTCTGGCCCATGCTCCTCTTTTGCAGCACCTAGTTCTTCTGCTCTAGCACGTGTATCCATCATTATTTTACGTGGACTCAGCTCTTTACCCGTAATATTGGCAGGGCATGCACTAGTACATCTACCGCATTCTGTACAGGCATAGGCTCCCATGATATTGGTCCAACTAAGATCTGTAACATCACTCACCCCAAATTTCTCAGGCGGTGGCATATTAGGGTCTGCTTTACTAGGGTCCAGCATTAGGTTTACCTCATTGGTAATTTCAGGCATATTGGCAAACTCACCAGCTGGCTGTAGCCTACTGTACCACGTATTAGGAAATGCTAAGAATATGTGAAGGTGCTTACTGTACGGCACATAATTTAAGAAAAACAATATTCCTAGGATATGAAACCACCAAAACACACGCTCGACTACTATCAATGTA
>JBDNFQ010000361.1:0-1566 GCA_041689715.1 Bacteroidia bacterium | reverse complement strand
TGTCTTGGAATAGCTCGCTATTCCTTCACCACTTTCACCCGAAACTCACTATTTAAAAATGTACGAAACCAATTTGGTTTTGTCATATAAATCAGGTTTAAACACTATATCAGAAAGACTTCAAAATGGCACTTTTCTTATAATTTACACATCTTACTGGCGGAATAATGAATCTGAGTGCAAGAAATCTTGAGCGAAGTTGCCCCTTTTAGGCTATAAATTTTATTTTTGCACGCTTTAAAATAAACAACTAGAAATTAATATCTAAGAACTGATGGGAAAATTGATGATTTATATGCCAATAGCTATGGCCATTTTGGGTTTGCTATATATGCTAGTAAAAAAGAGTTGGGTAATGAAACAAGATGCCGGAGATGGCATAATGAAAGAAATATCCAACCATATATATGAAGGAGCTTTAGCATTTTTAAAAGCAGAGTACAGATTGCTTACCATTTTTGTGGTGATAGCTAGTGTAGTGCTTGCAGGCGTTTCCTATATAGTAGAGTCTACTCACATTCTTATTGTAGTAGCCTTTATTATAGGAGCTATATTTTCTGCATTTGCAGGAAATATGGGTATGAAAATAGCTACGAAGACAAATGTAAGAACAACTCAAGCAGCTAAAACTAGTCTTCCAAATGCACTTAAAGTGTCTTTTGGTGGAGGTACAGTTATGGGACTTGGTGTTGCAGGACTTGCGGTTTTAGGCCTTACAGCATTCTTCATAGTTTTCTATCAATACTTTATGGGTGGTGTTTGGACCAACTCTGATGATATGACTGTAGTGTTAGAAACACTTGCAGGATTTTCTCTTGGAGCAGAGTCTATAGCACTATTTGCTAGAGTAGGTGGGGGTATATACACCAAAGCAGCTGACGTAGGTGCTGACCTTGCAGGTAAAGTACAAGCTGGTATTCCAGAAGATGATCCACGTAATCCTGCTACCATAGCAGATAACGTAGGAGATAATGTAGGAGACGTAGCAGGTATGGGAGCCGATTTATTTGGTTCGTATGTAGCTACAGTGCTTGCTGCTATGGTATTAGGTAACTATGTGATAGCAGATATGGGTGGATCTATACAAGATGCATTTGGTGGAATAGGACCTATTCTATTGCCTATGTCTATAGCAGGTATCGGTATTGTGATTTCTATCATTGGTACATTACTAGTGAAAATATCTAGTAATGATGCTAAAGAAAAAGAGGTTCAAAAAGCATTGAATATAGGAAACTGGGCTTCTATAGCTCTAGTGGCTGTAGCTTGTTTTGCTTTGGTAAAATGGATGCTTCCAGAAACTATGCAAATGAACTTCTTCCGTGAAGGGCTACAAGATATTTCATCTATGCGAGTATTTTATGCTTGTTTAGTGGGTCTAGTAGTAGGAGCTGGTATCTCTGCATTTACAGAGTATTACACTGGTCTTGGTAGCAAGCCAGTTATGAAAATAGTACAACAATCAAGTACAGGAGCAGGAACCCACATTATCGCTGGTCTTGCTACAGGTATGATATCTACATTCTCTTCTGTATTATTATTTGCTGCTGCTATATGGGCATCTTA
>JBDNFQ010000360.1:0-8470 GCA_041689715.1 Bacteroidia bacterium | reverse complement strand
GATCTCCATTTTTGTCTGCAACATTCTGAACCGCCGTAATCTCAAAATGCTCTAGCAGTTTTAAAGGCAATATTTGCCCGATTAATACATCACTTATCACACTACAAAACTAACTACTCCCCGTAAATTCCATGTGAGCCATAATGTTGAGTACGATTTTTTGTTCGATACTGGAGCTGAGCTATGTATCTTATCCAAGGATATAAGTAAACGTGCTTTGAGTTTAGGCGAAATAGTTGCTTCAGATTTGGATGGTAATGAACAGAATGCTCAGATCTACGAAACCGATATACAAATTGGAAATACATCTTTCGAAAAATTACGTTGTGTGAAACTTGATCTGAAAAGTATTTTCGGAACGAGTTGTGTCAAAATCGATGGTGTTATTGGTCAAAATTTGATTCGGAAATTGAATTGGCATTTTGACTCGGAGCGTGGTGTAGTTTTTTGGTCTAAATTACCTTTTGTGATAGATAGTACTGCAACACAGCTAGACTTAGAATATTATGGTGACCTGCCTCTAACTAAAGTGGGTTTCGATAATTTGAGTTTTTATGTTTTGGTAGATACAGGTTTTGATGGACTTTTAGAACTGAATAGTGGAGGAGTAAAAAAATCGAAGAAATATAAAAAGTCGGCAAAATCATGCGGAGAGGGTGAGCATCAAATCACAATAGGTGGAGCGAGTACACAAAAAGTAACAGTAGCTACTTTAGATACTATAGGAGTTGGATCTGGTTATTTGACAAATGTCCCGACTTATATTTCCAAGAGTAAACCGTTATTGGGTTCGTTACTTTTCAAAAATAATAATGTCACCTTCAATTTTACTGAAGATAAAATAGTGCTTTTTCCATTTCAGAATTTACGTGTAAAGATTCAGAGCTTCGGAGTTGGTCTTGGTTTGAATGAAAATAGTGCGGTAGAAATAGTGTTCATTTGGATGGAGTCTGAAGCTTACAAACAAGGGTTGAGACTTGGTCAAAGAATCGCAAAAATAAATGGTGTAGACGTAAGCCAGATTACAAATGAGTACTTGTGTGCTCTTAAAGTAGATGCAATTAAAAATGGTAGTCTAGAGTTACATTACCTAGAAAAGGGAAAGGAAAAGAACATTTTACTGAAAAAATAGGAGCTCGTAAAGTTCATGGAGACACGAACATATTCGACTTCGTGGATGGAGTAGGATATTTAATGTAATATTGAGCACCTCGCTAGTTTCAGCTTATATAGCAAGGACATTTTTTCTGCCAACTTGTCTAGCAGTGAAAGTTGATTCTCTAATTATTTATTTTAGGAAGGGAGTCTGCACTCACCCAGTTGTGATGAAATATTTCCTTTATGGAGAGAGGTTCAAGAAGTTCGATTATTATTCCTACTTTTTGCCAGAAAACCTATACTCTCTTCTTTTATATGGTAGATTCTTGTTGTTTTTAACTTCTGGCGAATGTCTAACCGTCCAAGGACCATAAAATTTATCTTCATAGCGTACTTCTTCAAATGCCCAATATTCATTCGTCCAGTATTCTCTGACTAGTTTTAAACGTCCGTCTTTAGAATAATGATATGAAGCTCTCAGTTCATCAGTAGAGAAGTATTTAATACTTAGTTTTTGACCTTTTATAAAACTGTGTATAATTCGGAAGGTGCTATCCTTTTTATTCACTTCTATATAAGTACTATCACTTAATTGACTTGACTCTTGGATGATTTTTTCTTTAGCTTTTGAATACCATTCATTGTATTCCTCTTCTATGGTTGATTCTTTACAAGCAGTAAGAAGTACGAATGTAATTAGGACTAGTTTTTCAATATTCATTTCGTGTGCTCTATCTCCTATTGGTAACTCCAAGAAATAATAGGATTCAACTTTATTAATTTACCAAGGTAATATTACCGTGGATATTTCGTGAATTCCCGTTACAATCTGTGAATCTTATGAGATACACATATACACCTTGCTGACATTTTTTGTCTTTATAAAATCCGTTCCAATCATTCATTTCGTAAGATTCATATATTTTTTCGCCCCATCTACTGAAAATTTGAATTGAGAAATTACTCGAGAATACCCCCTCATCAAATCCAGGGAAAGTCTCGTTAAGATTATCTCCATTTGGCGTAAAAGCGTTAGGTATGTAAAGCTGAGCACTAAAGCTTCGTTCCTTTATGTAAACGGAATTAACTTCGTCACACCCATCTACAGATGTAAGTATAAACGAGAAGTTTCCGGGTTTTACGAGTGTTTTGTCTAGTAACGTATCTCCATCAAACCATCTTACCTTATATTCTGAAGGTATAGCAACATTGATTTGTTCTCCTCTGCAGATATCAAAAGTATCTAGCGAGAAATCTGGTTTCGTACCTAGAGAGAGCTTAAAAGTGTCTCGTAGAATACAGTTTGTGCTATCTGTTATTTCCAACCAGTAGACACCAAGTCGACTCGTCGTGAATGTGTCGCTGATTAAGGTATTATTCCAAGTAGTAGAAGTATTATTTGTGGTAAATGTTAGTTCAAAACTAGAATCACAAATTAAAGTGTCATCTATGAACTTTTTAAACTCGTCTTGTTTGAAAGTTATTTGAATTGAGTCAGTATTTTTACAGAAGTTATCATCCGTTATTTCTAACGAATATATACCAGAAACTGAGGTAATAAGATCTTGATTTGTAGATCCGTCACTCCATTTGTATTCAAGGGCAGAAGGACCATAAATAGTGATTTCTTGGGATGAGCAGAGTGTGGTATCAGAACCCAAGTTGAAGGTCTTTGGTACTGTAATGTTAATATTAAAAGTATCACTGATTATACAACTACTGGAGATACTTTTGCAAATATATTGGCCCGCTTGATAAATAATTATTTGATTTGTTGTCTCGCCTGTATTCCAAAGAAAAGTACCCGTATTTGTATTTGAAGATATTAAGAGGAATGAGTCTCCCTCGCAAAATGAGTCGTTATAGTTTTGGGTATATGTACAGTCACCGCAGAGGTAGTCTCCTGAGATAACAAGAGGAAGACCAGCACCAGCGGCAGTGCCGAAATCTGACGTATTGAGCGATGGGTTTGGGCTGTCGCTATTCTCTATTCTGACTAGATGATTAAAGTTTAGTCCAGCGACGTAAATATTCCCATCTATAGCTAGTTGCATTGCCATGAATGCATAGTGTAAATAGTTTGAAGCGGTGTATAATGTAGACGGATTTTGCAACTCGGTATTGGTATACTGAAATTGAAGAATTCTATTATTGCTTCTAGTTCCTTGATAATGCTCTGAGACAAAAAAGGATTGTCCTGAGGGGTTAAACTCAAACCCATAGAGATTGACTTGGCCTGTATTATACGTTCTAGAGTTTGATAGCAATCCTGAGGAGGAATTAAAATCAAATAGTTCAACGATCCTATCTCCGGGGTATACTTGACCCATCTTAGTGCCATCTGGGCTGAATTTCAACTGACCTTGTGCTTGATAGTACCTACTATTATTATTAAGTGACCAATTGGTAGTAAAGAGTCTGCCTACTTCTTGAATCTGGACCGTACTATTAAAAAAAGCTTCTGCATCGGCAATTGACAGGATACTGGCCATACTGCTAGCATTAAGATTCCACTTATAGTATCTGTTGCTGCCAGGTAGTAGCTGTTTAGCTATGATCCAGTAGTCTCCGTCTTTGCCATAAATAGCAAGCTTTTCACAAAGAGTATTTTGGCTTATTACTTTTGTAGATGTAGCAGAACTGACAGTTATAGCACCCAAGTTATCTATAGAAACAAATGCAACTCCTAGGCCTTTATCTGTGCTGGATCCAGAAGGAACGCTTTCTACCCCAGGAGTAGAAATTATCAAGAATCGGTTGCAATCACCTAGCGGTAATATTGCAGCCCCTTGGGTGGAGGATGCAGGGTGGAAAGAAGATCCAAATAACGGGTCATTCGCATTTAGAACTGTTCCTGCCTTATCATACACAAATGCACCATTGGTATAGAAGAGAACTTCTCCAGATTCATCTTGTATAGAGGCAGAGCCTTCACCTGTTTCTATAGAACTGCTCAACGTTGTAACCGTTCCATTTTGGTTTATTGAGATAGCAGATCCCATACCGTACGGCCAAAATTGCGATTGGGCAGATGTGATTAAACAAAAGCTGTTGAGGATAATAAAAAATAGAGTAAATTGATTCATAGTTTTGTTTTCGATACGAATTTAACTAAAGTGGCGTTATTTAATTGAAATGTTGAAAAAAGCTATTTCAATTGCTTCAATCTTGGCTTGTAGCCAATCAATTTTGCTCTGTTGTTGATTAGGTCATTTACAAGTTCACTTTTACTTGAGTATTCATTACTATCTATTTGACTCTTCAGCCAGTTGTCATTTGGTTCTGTGAGAGATATACTTTGCCTTGTCACATTATGGTGTAGATATCCACCATATTTGCATCGTTTACAATTTAGTGTCTTTTGATTTTAATTCTCAGCATTTCCGGCAGTGCCTGTCCCGCCCACGGGAGAACCCCAAGAAGATTTTGCGATAAGCGTCTCTAGTACTATCAGTTCGTGGCGACACGATTCCATTCGTCTTCGTGGATCGATTATGTTGCTTATTTTTTCTTCTTCCGGTTATTTTTCATTGATGATCTCGCCATTAATTTCTTTTGATTTACACCCATCTTTGAGTCTAAGCAGATTAAAAAATGATGTTTTGACCGATTAAATAGGTATTTCAGAGATTTTTTGACAAATGGTTATTATCAGAGAAAAAATAAAGCTACTGATTTACAGTACTTAAGACTAAAATACAAAACTTTGTTTAGCTCCAATACGAAATAAATGAACAAAATTAAATATGTTCGTGTTTAACAATAATAATTATAACAATTTAACAATCTAAAAACTATGTATTTATTAGACGTATTAACAATTCCAAAAGATGATCCAATTGCATTTACCTTTTTTACAGGGTATATGGCAATGCTAGCTGCATCTGTATTTTTCTTTTTCGAAAGAGGAAGCGTAGACAGCAAATGGAAATTATCCATGCTTGTATCTGGTTTAATTACTGGTATAGCTGCTGTTCACTATTACTACATGAGAGATTACTACTTAGCAACTGGAGAAAATCCAACTGCTCTTCGTTACATCGACTGGACACTTACTGTTCCTTTGATGTGTGTTGAGTTTTATTTATTAACTAAAGTTGCTGGAGCTAAGCTTAGCTTGCTTTGGAAACTAATCGCAGCTTCTGTATGGATGCTTGTAACAGGTTACATCGGAGAAGCATTTACGGATGGTTCTACAGGTCATTCTGTACTATGGGGCTTCTTATCTGCTATTGGTTATTTCTACATCCTCTATACCGCTTGGTATGGTGAGGTGGCTAAATTAGCTGATTCTAGTGAAAATGCTGCAGTTAAAAAAGGTGTAAGAACTTTAGCTTGGTTTGTACTAGTAGGTTGGGCTATATACCCAATTGGCTACATGTGTATGCCAGGTGGTTGGTTAAACGTAGCATTAGGATGGCAAAGTAGCAATGTAGATTTATTCTACAACATTGCGGATGCTATCAACAAAATAGGCTTTGGTTTAGTAGTATACGGTATTGCAGTAGCATCTTCTAAGAAGGTAGCTGCTTAATATAAACTAAAGTAATTGTGAGATTTAATTCTCGATTACATAAGTAATAAAGAGGTGCAATGAGAATTGCACCTCTTTTTTTTAAATCCTAACAAACTTAAATTATGTCAAAAATTCAATCTCTTTTTGTTGGTTTAGTTATAGTATTAAATCTTGGTTTTTTGATTTTTGGTGGAGTTTCGATAGAAATTCAGGTAATTTTTAGTACTGTACTTATTTGTTTGTTTGGTATACCGCACGGAGCTATAGATCATATTATCTATAGGGAAGAGCGAAGTACATCTGCTTTAGTATTTTACAGCTTCTATTTTGGGCTAATGATTATCTATCTGTGCTTTTGGATGTACTCTCCTATATTGAGCATGGTAGTCTTTTTAGTCTTATCTG
The DNA here is from genome assembly GCA_041689715.1 of Bacteroidia bacterium. Classification (GTDB taxonomy): domain Bacteria; phylum Bacteroidota; class Bacteroidia; order NS11-12g; family UBA9320; genus UBA9320. The sequence goes on along the minus strand of JBDNFQ010000360.1, from coordinate 2,451 downwards.
CTTTCCATTTTGGGCAGTCTCAGTTTTCGCATCTTTCTATTTCTAATAAGTGGAAACGAATCGTATTATATCAAATGTGGGGTTTATCTATTTTGAGCGGTTTAGTCGTGTTTAACTACGACCAGATTCATACGCTAGCAGCTAATAATGCTGATATACTTGCTCTGTTGCCAGCTTTCCATTTTCAAGTAACTTTGAGTGTTTTAATTTTCAGCTCATTGTTTACATTAGTTATACTCACTAGTTTGAAAGTAACAAAGCACCTTTCTATGCATCTATATATTAAAGAAGTACTAATCTTCGGGTTTATTCATGTATGTTTTTTCACTCTCCCATTATTAATAGGGTTTACGCTATACTTTAGTACTTTGCACTCTATGCAGGTTCTTGTGGAGGAGTTCGGATACTTGAAAACCAGGATGATGAAGCTTTCGGTATCAGATTTTGTTTTTATGGTAACACCTTATACTTTGATTAGTATTCTAGGCTTGGGAGTTTTATTACTGCTTTCATACTTTCAGATAATTGCTGTATCGGGCACCTTATTGGTATTCATTGTTATATCTATTCTCACATTACCACATAGTGTGGTTATGGATAATTTTTACTTTAAGTCAATAAAGTAAGCACGTAGTCTTGCTATGACTTTATCTTTTACCTTACACAATGAATTAGGCGTATTTACTGCCTTCTTATTTTACTCTTAATAGGTAGTGGTCACGTCTTGATCTACTACTACAATAAAATCCGCTTTATTCACATGTTCGGTCTCTAGTCTATCAATGTCCGATTGCACTACAGTAGAAATAGTAGCGTATCTAAGATCCGGGGATTGTCTTTTGAGATACCACAGAATTCCCTCATAATAGTCTGAATGAAACGCTCCGTTGTAGTGAAGAAATAGATTTCCTACAGTATGATTTTTCAATATAAAATGGGCCATAGTGGCATCTTTAGTAGCCTGAGACATGACTAGCTTGGGTGAGCCATGATCTCCCATTATTTTTAGGATACTTTGATAGGTAGCTAGGTTTGCATCAAATGCCATAGGCAGCGGTGCCATCCACGACTTATCTCTATCCGTAAGCGTATCAAGGGATTCAAAACCACCTTTGTACACCATACTTGCATACCTACGAGGGATATTAGTAGCAGTAAAAGTAAGGCTATTGGCTTTAGCGAAATTTACCAGAGGGGCATAGTCTGTTTCATAGTTTGGCCATAGGCGAGCTAGTGTATCTAGTCCTTTTTGATCTATGGAGTCTAGCATATAAAGATTTAGAGCTTCTTGATTGTCTGCTTCTATCATTTCTGCTCCCAGCTCTAGATTGCGAGATTCGCTTAGCTTCTTGGTAACTTCTAGCTGCAGCCAGTGTGCTATTGCACTATTATGCTGTTCGCCAAAGAGCACTACATCCTGCTTGGCTAAGGATTTTACCATCTTTGGATAGCTTACTTTCTTACCTTTTGCATTGTATATTTTGTAAGATTCAGGATTTTGCGAGTAGCCCAAGAGAGAGGTTAAGATGAGTAAGAGTGATACGATATGCTTCATTAGAATTTCAAAGGTAGAATTTTTAAACATTACTGGGTAGTTAGTTCGTTGGTATTAGCGGACCAATAGGTAAATACATTTGAAGAAGAGTACGTTTGAAATCATCTTGAAAGACACTATGCTTATTGTCTTTGGCAGAAGATATATGTCTTAGGCAGCAGTTATTTTATATACTTTATTAAAGCCCCGTTTTTAGTTTCTAATCTTCAACAGTTCTGATTCTAATGCGACTTTTGCATTGGCCTCTCGAGTGGTTAAAGTTCCAGTTAATAAATCCTTGCTTTCGTAAGGATCATTAATCAAGTCATACAGTACTTCATTCCCATTTGCATTCACAATGAGTTTAAATTCACCATTGCTAATCGTCCATGAATCATTAGTACCTTCATCCATTTCAGAATATTGATAATCTCTTATTTTAGAAGATTGGGAGAGTAATGATTTGAAACTTTTAATCTCATTACCTGTTTTACCCTTGTCATTTATAATGGCAATATCTACATCCTCCGAAAATCGCTCTATCAGATTGTATCCTTTTGATAGTGATGTGCCTCCTTTGAAAACCGATTCGTCCACATACTTACTTTTTGCCAATCGACTTAACACCAATGTTATCCAGTAATCTTTTTCTACAAATTCCAACTTAATATCCAAATGCTGTGATGCAGCCCTCAACGTGTCGGAAGATAATTTTATGTCGTGGTGCAGCTTCACACAATATTCCATTTTTCGTTGGTGGATATTCTTTAAAATGACCACTAACGTTTTGTAGCTACAAGAAGTTGGCGATTCCGAATCACTAAACTGTCTGCTACCACAAAACTTCATACGAAGCACAAAGCTTCATTTAAGCACTGTACCGCCAATTTCTTGTAGGTGCTGTGTGTGCCTTGAAT